>JADGFG010000057.1 GCA_016743995.1 Kangiellaceae bacterium
CGGTCGGATTTGGCAAGCCCCAGACCCAACTAACGCCTGAGCTAAAAAAGCGAAAGCTTTCTGGTCAGTTGAAAAAATAGAATGACTCCTTCTTGCAGGTTGTTCTGTTTTATCTCTCTTCATGCTGTCGACCAGTTTTTTATTTATTGAAATAAATAGAAATTAAAACTTAAAAATTAATGAAGCTTAAAAAAACTGAATGAAAAAGGAAGAAAATATGACAGCTCCCACCAATAAAGAAACAAAACAAGACAAACCAGAAATAAGAGTCCCCAAAAATAAAAATAGCGAATACGTGCGTGAACGCTTGAGAATTTTTAATGAAAATGAAGCCCTGCTTAAAGCCAAAACAAATGCCAGAAACCGAGCCAGAATACTTCTGCCCAGAGCCTTAAGAGTGATTGCCATGGAAATAGAAGGTTTCGCCAGAGAGGTACCCACCAACAGACAACTCTTTAAAGAAGTCAAAAACAAAATAGACCTGGAAATGGAAAACTACCTCACCCAGGAAGAAAAAAGAAGACGTATAAAAATAAAAAGCTTCTTCGACATCTTTTATCGACTTAACCTATTTGCCGCCGTTGTGCTTTTTACCTATTCAATTTTTGTCTTTTTGTTGGATGTTCAATTTTGAAGAGCGGTTTTGAAGGGCCGTTTTGAAGAGAGTGAAAA
Source organism: Kangiellaceae bacterium (assembly GCA_016743995.1). GTDB lineage: Bacteria > Pseudomonadota > Gammaproteobacteria > Enterobacterales > Kangiellaceae > Aliikangiella. The sequence continues at coordinate 673 of JADGFG010000057.1, forward strand.
GTGTAGCCGGGGCGCTATAGTCATTCAACCTGATACTGATAAAACTGGTGTTTTACTTAAAGTTGATGAGCAGATCAAATTAACCCGGCTATTCCTCGACAGGCTTTCGACAATCTGACAAAATATCTTCAAAAACAGCACGACCCTTTTCTCTGGCCAGTTGAATGTTATCTTCCGGAATTTGTTCGGCATTTTTATATCTAGATAGAACGGCTTCAAGGCTGGCTTCACGAATAACGTGGATCAAAGGAAAGGGAGAGCGGTTGGTATAATTAGAAGCATCATCCTGGTCAACATCACTAAAGCTATAATCAGGATGAAAGCTGGCCAATTGATAAACGCCTTCATAACCTTCTTCATATAACAGGTTATTGGCAATATCCAGAAAATCCAGGTAGTCAAAATAGCTTTCCAGTCCTGTGGGAAATATAATGACTGTGGTTTCTATCTGATTGTTCTGGTCAAGACGATGAAATTCGTTAACAATAGAGTGAAGCTGCTCCTGGGTATTTTTATCATCAACCACTTCATAATGAATGACATCATCGTTAAATGGTTTTCTGGCAAATGGACAAAAGTTATAGCCGATAATCGTTTTTTCAATCCAGAGTCTGGTTGCGGTAATGTATTTGTCTTGATTCATAGCTACTACTCTGAAAGGTCAGGTTAATGATTTATACCGAGTACTGGCTGATAATTGCCAGCCCAGCTAATATTTTACCCCTATTAGGTCTGTAAATAACCTGTTTAATTGTTTATTTTCAATCAATTGACCGTTGATTGAAAACATTGAGAAGAAAAAATGAATTCAAAATCTGAAAATTCTGGCTGGGTAATGGGGGTTGCTGCCTTTATGTGGTGGGGCTTTGTTCCTGTTTATTTCAAAGCGCTGGACACGGTACCTGCGCTCGAAATTCTGGCTCATAGAATTGTCTGGTGTGTTCCTGTTACCCTGGTTTTTATGTTGCTGCTTAGAAAACGGGTTGCTCTGCTTAAGATTATCGCTAATAGAAAGCTACTACTGGGACTTATGGCCAGTACTGCTCTGGTCTCTTCAAACTGGTTTATTTTTACCTGGGCAGTTACTCACGGCCAGATACTGCCAACCAGTCTGGGTTATTTTATTAACCCCATTTTTTCCATATTACTGGGTGTTATTTTTTTGTCAGAGAAATTAACACGCCTGCAGTGGGCGGCGGTTATCTGTGCTTTTCTCGGCGTGGTTAATCAGGTGGTAAATTATGGCGAGGTGCCCTGGATTTCGCTGGGGTTGGCGGTAACTTTTGGTCTCTATGGATTTATCAGAAAACAGCTGGTTGTTGATTCTCTCAATGGTTTGTTGGTGGAAACCGTAATTGCATTGCCAATTGCAGCCGGGTATGTGTTATGGCTGACTTTTAATCAGTCGTCCAGCTTTTTACAGGGTTCGGCCAGTGTTGACTGGCTGCTACTTTGCGGTGGAATTGTTACCGCGGTACCGTTAATTTTGTTTGCAGCAGCGGCGAGAAAGATCCCACTGAACAGCATGGGGTTTTTGCAGTTTCTGGCACCTTCAATCACCTTTATAATGGCAACTCAATATTATAATGAGCCGCTGGGTGACAAGCAGTTTTTCAGTTTTGCATTAATCTGGCTAGGGTTGGCGTTATATCTTGTGAGACCTGTTCAGCGGTTGTTTAAAAGAAAAAGCTAGTTATTTTTATTTTGCAGGTTGATATTTTAAAGCCAACCAATTTCGGAACTCTCTATATAAAAATGAAAAGTAAGTCATTTGTTAGAACTGGATTGTTTTTGTTGTTTAATGTAAGAAATATCCTATTGTTTTATTTTATTGTAACGCGATTTTATTAAAAAATAAAAAGCTCACTCTGTCACACTTTGCGATATTCGGAATTGTTAGTATCTGGGGCTCTTATTAATCGAGTATTAAAAAGGTATTACAGATTGAATATGATAAAATTAAGTAGTATGGCATTGGTGTTTTCTTTATCCGCTCAAGTAAACGGCTCACCTGTTAATGAGCCAGGATTAGCGGCTGAAGCTCCGGATAAAAAAATTAGTGAATTAAGTTTTTACAATACAGTATTACAAGATTGTGTTAAGAGGGAAGCAAATAACAGGGGATGGACTAAAGCTAGCCAGGTAACCTCGTTATCTTGCGCTAGTTTTCCTGATAAAATTTCTGATGCAAGTGGTCTTTCGCAATTACCTTCATTAAATTATTTGAATTTAGAAGGTCATGAACTAGAGACATTTGATACGGCTGAAGTTAAAAATGTCCAGGTACTTAACTTGTCGAGAAATAAATTGACATCTATTGATCTTTCTAATGGTAATGACAGTTTAATTGAGTTGGATGTAAGTTATAACCAGCTTACCAATATTACACAACCTCTTAATATTAGCCGTTTAATGAAGCTAAATGCTGCTAACAATCATTTAACCGTTTTGGGTAATTCAGTATCTGGTAACTCTTTCGCTTACTTAACTGAACTAGATTTAAGCTCAAATAAAATTAGTGATTTTCATCTTTATCCGTACGAGCGGCTACGTAAGATTAATTTATCAAATAATCAATTGAGCGGTATTCTCTCAATGTCGAATGCCTCTCATTATCTCAGAGATATTAATGTTGACTCAAATAAGCTATCCGAGATCTTTTTTCCAAGTGGCGCTCATAAACACTTGGAGAATTTTAGTGCTAAAAATAATAGAATTGTTAAGTTTACTTCTCATTTTTCAGGGCATGTTAATGTAAATTTAAGAAAATTAAACTTGCAAGGTAACCTGTTAACTAACGTTGACCTTACAGACATGAAAAAATTAAAAGAATTAAACCTTTCTGATAACCAACTTGCGGATATAAATATATCACCTGCCAGAGAACTAGAAATTGTAGATGTTTCTCTCAATCAATTAGAAAATATTGGTGTTAATCATAATCGAAAATTAAAAGTGCTTTCGGTGGTTGGTAACGCCATTATGAATGGGCATTTGAGAACATTAGGAAGAAAAAATATTGCTGACTTAAGAACACAAAAACAATACTTTACATCTAAATTTGGATATATGTGTAATAAGTAATGTTTTAGAAAGGCTGCTAAGCTGATACTTAGGAGCCTTGACGGCTCTTTTCAGTAGGTTAAACCGGAAGTGACAGGGGCGTTTATTACCCCTCCGATATTCGTGTACCAAACTCCCCTGTATTATTGGCAACGGCTAAAAAAGCACCTGAGTTACGTCCAGAAACAATCGCAATAGAGTCAACCCCATCACTCAATAGTGACATGGCTTCTTCGACTTTAGGAATCATACCGCCCTGGATGATGCCATCTTTAATTAATTGTCTGGCTTGCTCTCGATTAACGGATTTGATTCGAGTTTCTGGCTTTTTGAGATCTTCAAACACTGCGCCAACAGCGGTTGTTAATAAGAGCAAGTCTGCTCTTAGTTCTCTTGCAATTTGTACTACAGTAGTATCGGCATTGATATTAAAAATTCTGCCGGATTCAGACACACCTAATGTTGCAATGACTGGGATTGTGTTTAGGTTTAATAATCCTTGAAGTAATGGTGTGTTAATTGAAACTACGTCACCGACTTCACCAAAATCAATCGGCTCTGGCCCTTCACCTGAGACCACCATGGGAGGTCTTTTGTTGGCCTGGATCAGTTTGCCAGAAGCACCATGACAACCAAAAGCGGGCAGTCCCGCTTTGATGAGCTCTGCGGTGAGGTTTACATTGACTTCGCCGGCAATGGCTTGCTTGACCACCACCAGGTCGTCAGCCGAAGTGATTCTTCGACCTGCAACTTTATTGGGCTTGAGCCCATGTTTTTCCTGAAGGCTGTTCACTTGCGGGCCACCACCGTGTAGCAGCACAATTTGCCAGCCTTGGCCGGTTAAGTCTTTTATGTTTTGCGCGAGTCCTTCCCTTTCTGCTTGATCAAGAAGCACATCGCCGCCGACTTTAATGACGGCGGTTTTTACAGAACTAGATTGCATGATTTTGCCTTTGTGAGTGAGCGTTTAAGGCCATAATCCTGGATTGTCTAATCCAAAGTGTGCCGCTTTACCGGTCATCAGGTTAAAGCTTTGAATGGCCTGTCCGGCTCCACCTTTGATTAAATTATCAATTGCGCTGCTGATACATAAAGTGCGAGTGCCAGTATCTTCATCTATACGCGTTTCAATGCTGATTTCAACTCTTGCAGTACCAGATACGGCGGCAACTTCGGCTGCTGCACCTTTAGGGCGTACATTGGTTAGCTTATGGTCAGCATAATAATCTTCATAGATTTTCTGGATGTCTGACTGTTCCATGCCTTCTGCCAGATCGAGTTGTGATACAGACAGTATGCCGCGAACCAGTGGGGCAGAAACGGGTACAAAATCTAGCGAGATTTTTTCAGCGCCAGCATGTCCCAGAGTCTGTATGATTTCAGCACGATGCTGATGATGGAGTGCTTTGTAGGCTTTCAGGTTATTCACTCGAACCGCGTGGTGAGTGCCTGCCTGGGGTTTTACACCAGAACCAGAAGAACCGGTCATGGCAACGGTTCGTACGTTAGTGTTTTTGAGCAACCCGGCATTAGCCAGTGGTAACAGGCCCATTGCAATGCCGGTGGCAAAGCAGCCGGGGCTGGCGACGTGTCTGGCTGTTTTAATGGCGTCAGAATTAAGCTCTGGCATGCCATAGGTAAAAGTGCCAAGACGGTCAGCGCAAGGGTGTTCTGGTGCATAGTCTCGCGTGTAGTCTGTCAGGTTTTCTAATCGGAAGTCGCCGGATAAATCGATGATTTTTACATCCAGGTCAAATAATTCCATGGCGACTCTGGCAGTAATAATGTGCGGCATGGCCAAAAACAGGATATCGACATCTTTTGCACATTCGCGAGGACTGATATCTTGTAATAGTAAATCATCATAGCCGGGTAAGTTGCGATGTACCTGGCTGACTGACTGGCCGATATAGTCTTTACTGGAAACGCGAAGCACTTCAACGTCATCACGTACTAACAGATGGCGTAAGATTTCAGCGGCACCATACCCTGCGCCACCAATAATAGAAACTTTAGTTTTAGTCATCGTTTATATTCCTGACAAATTGATCGATTTGTTGTAAAAACCAGTATGACTGGTCTTCAGAGTGTGCCGCGTCAGAAAGTGTCTCTATTTTTTAAGATACTTGCCGTCATTTCCGCAGTCGTTGCTTTTCGTGTTAGTAAAATTAAGCATTTATGGGTTATTTCCATGCCGGTTGTGCACCACAAAAGTTGCTTTACGAAGGTAACCGGTCTAAACAGGAAGTCAAATCTCACTCGGGTGAGATTTAGATAGAGATTATGCCTAAAGCGCTGCCAACATGCCATATTTGATGTTAAATATTTTTATTGGATCCGAAAATAATTTGTAGCATTTGTGACGCTTGTCGGAACTATTGTTTAACGCTATGATTTATATAGGGTTTATACTCCATATGTTGTTGCGTCGCCGTGTTTGAGAAGACTCATTTCAAAATAGTATTAAAAAACTTAGTTTTTTCCTGACTTACTGGTCATTCATTTCTATAGTTAAATAAACGATGTCTGGTAGGAAGAATGATGCAGCTTGTACCCGTTTTAGAAATTCGTCATGGGAAAATTGTTCATACTGAAGCAAAAAATAACTTTGTCGATGAAGTGATTAAAGAAGATATCCTGGAAGTGATTGCCTGTCTGGCAGAAAATCATATCTCCAGAGTTCACCTTGTTGATGTTGACGCTGTTGAATGCGGAGAACCGGTTAATGTTGAAATTATTCCTCAAATTAAGGCAAAGTTTCCAGAGATAGAAATCCAGGTGCTGGGAGGCGTTCGTTGTATTGAGTCTGCTTACATCTGGATGGATGCTGGTGCCGATTACCTGGTTTTAAATGGTAAGGCGATCAGGCAGCGGAATTTGCTGGATGATGTTTGCCTGGAGTTTCCAGATAAAATTCTGGTTGAAGTCGATTGCAGTCAGGGAAAAGTGGCGATGGGATCTGGTGAGCCGGTGTTCAAGCTGGTGAACCTGGCAAGGCAATTGGAGGAAGATGGTGTTGTTGGACTGGTTGTTACTAATGTTAATGAAAGTAAGCTGCCGCATATTCAAGCGTTATCAAATGAATTGAAAATGCCTGTTTATGCTAATGGTGGTATTGAAAAAACTGCTGATTTACAGGCTATGCTGGAGCAAAAGTCGGATCGGCTGGGTGGAATTCTGATTGGTAAGGCGCTTCATTCCAAAAACTTCAGTTTAAACGAGGCGAATCACCTGATTAATCAGTATCAGGTTAATTAAGCAACGGCATGAAACTACCCGGGCTCATTGAAGAAGCTTATCAGAGACAATCAGCTACAAAATAATCAGCTACCGGTTTAACCGCTACCAGGAGTGAGGTAGTGTTTTGTGAATAATTATTTTTCCTTCTTCCTGAGAGATATACCCACCTGCTCTTAAATCTTTCAGTATTCGGGCAACCATCTCTCTTGAAGCCCCCACTCGGTTGGCTATATTTTGTTGCGTTAACTTTTCATTGATAATTCTGACATCATCAACTTCTTCTGAAAGGTTGATAAAGGTAACGGCAATCCGTCTATAGACATCCATTAATCCGAGTTTTCGAATGGTTTCTGTTGCTTCGATTAACCGAGTTGATAAGTTGTTAATCAGGTTGCTTGCAAAAAGAGGGTAATTGGCCAGGTTCCGTCTGAAATCGGCTTCTTGCATAATACCCAGCCTGGAGTCTTCAAGTGTTAAGACAGAAGCTGTTCTGGGAATGGATTTGATAAGGCCCAGCTCACCAAAAAACTCACCTTTTTCATGAATATTTACAATGATTTCTTTTCCAGTGTCGTCATCCAGGTAAACCTTAACTCGTCCTTCCAGCAAAAAATACAAACTGTGGGAGTCATCTCCTTCAGTAACAATTTGTGTTTTTTTAGGAAAAGAGCGGCAGTGAATGCGCGATATGATGAGATCGACATCCTCTTTTTCCAGGTGACTGAATAACTCAAATGTTCTTAATTGGATCATAATTATCTTTACTTTTATTAGTGAATCACTGCATATGCTACGAAATGTGCTAAATCACGTAAATATTACACAAAAAAATATTAAAGTAATCACCAGCCCAGCTCGAATTCTTCCCTTATAATTGTACTATTCAGTGTATTTGTCTAGGAAATTTGTTAAAAATTAACACTAAAATGTGATGCCAGACTTTTTTAAAAGGTTTTTTTTACAAAAAATCAGAGTGAAATTGATTTTTCTTTTTCTGATACTGCTTGGAACAGGCTCTTCTTTTGTAGCAGCGCATGACACTTTTCGTGTTTCAGCATCAAAAAGCAATAAAGCTGCAGAATGGGCAAAAGTTCAGCAGAGTGCCAACCTTGGTGATCCCGAAGCGTTGTTTTCCATGGGGAGCTTTTATTTTAAACCGCCTGAAGACAGTCTTCATCTAATGAATCATAAAAAATCTGCAGAATATTATTTTCAATCCAGTTTGCGAAATCATGCCGCAGCGCAATACAATATTGCGTTAATGTTGCATCGAGGGATAGGGTTTAAAAGAAATATTATTGAAAGTTATGTCTGGTTTTATATTGCATCTATTAATAAAAGCCACGTAGCGAAACACATTAATATAAAGACCGCTGGTATGGCGGCTCGATTAAAAGAGCAGCTGAATGTTCGTCAGATAACGTTAGCACGACAGAAAATTGTCGCTTACCAGGCGATTATGTTATCTGAGCGTTTCGATAATATTCGTATTCCTGAAGTAAAATAAAACAAGCTTTTCGAAGTTTGAATGACTATATCTGGCGGGGATGTCATTTAGCGTAATGCTATTCTTTCACCTGTCTTCTGGTCCAGAAGTATTCAGCGGACATTTCATTGTAACCCTGGCGCCAATCTCTCATTTGCTGCTCATTTAAGCCCATTGGACGTGACTTTAAAGCATTGTCTTTCAATTCTAACGTGGCCTGGTAGCGACCCAGTCGATAATAATAGTCATCGTAGCCGTTATCCATATTACCCTCCATGCTGAGCTTTTTGATTATTTCAGGTTTTTATTTTTTTATTGATTGAGCCTGACTGCGGAGTAAACAGACAAGAATAAGTATAGAAATTAAAATGAATAAAAAACAATCTGATAAGCTTTTTTAATTGAAATACTTAGTAAATGTGCTGATAAGTTCTGTGATGTGATTAACTTATTGCCGGGTGGAATAAAAACCAGAGAGAATGGCTTGTGGGCGCTGCGTAGATTTTATTTCTTATTGTTACGTTTATGAAGCACTGCGACGAGAATATTGGCGCAAATAATCAGGGTTGCGCCAGTTAGTTTTTGCCAGGTAAGCGGCTCGTTGAGAAAGAGATAGCTGAAAAATAGTGCGAGAGGCACATAGCCATAATAAATAACGGCGGTAAAGCTGGTTGGTAGTTCTGTGCTGGCTTTTATCCAGAGAGTATGGGCGATCAGTGTGCTGAAAACGCCCAGAATAATCAGGCCGTGCCAGTCAGTTGCGGGCAGGTTAAAGTCTGCTTGTGGTAACAGGCATAAAAAAAGCACAAGAGCGCCTGAAAATTGGCCAAATGCTCGCATGTTGGTTGATAACTGAGTGAGTTGTCGATTAATCAGGGGTAAGCAGGCATAAAGAAAACCGCTAAATATGGCGAGTAAAAAACCATCCAGTTTGCCTGACTCCTGCAATGAGTGAATCGAACTGAGTGCGGTATTTTCGGGTGACGCAATATAAATGCCCGTTAACGAAAGCAAAACTGCAATAAAATCACTAATTTTCAGTTTTTCTTTCAGTATCAGGTAGTTAAGTAGTAATAAATGAATACCAAACGTGGCTACGCCAATAGATGCCAGTGATGCACTGGACATTTTTATGCTTTTAAAATAACTGAACCAGTGAAGCGCAAAAAATAGTCCAAGTAAACCAAGCCATAACATTTCCCTTTGTCTGAGTTTCTGCCACTTCTTTGTCATTAGCAGAATTAATCCGATGCCAGCGGCACCAATGCCAAGCCTGATAATACCAATGGTTGCTTCGTTGGCACTGACCCAGCGAATAATCACCGGGACAAAACTCATCAGCAATATGGCGATGAATGCAACAAACATCAGTGGTTTTATGGCTGGCGGTTGTTGCAAATCAGGGCTCCGGTGGAAAGGTGTTAAATGTAATAAGTCTGGATAATGAGAAGATTATTGTGCTTTGAAGATAGATTGTAACACTTTAATTTTAAAAGCGGATTATACCGACTACTTTACTGGTGGTTTTAATCTCCTTGTAAATCGAGTTGAAACACACTATATTGTGCTCTTCTGTTAGTTTATGCGTATATCTGGTGTTCTATCAGAAGGTTTTAATTCAGTACTAGCGCTTTTGTTTGTTAGTCTGAGTTGAAAATAGAGTTTTAATGTAGGGGAAGCTGGTGAAAATCCGGCACTGTCGCGCAACGGTGATAAGCCACTGAGCTGTTTTTTAAGGCTCAGGCTTTCAGTCCGATTACCTGCAATTGATCTCAATAATCTTAATATACCTCGCGTTAAGGTCTGGTTAAAAGTCTGGTCATGATAAAATGAGTTTGTCTTATTTTGTCTACCTTATGTTTTCCATGTCTCGCGAGCTTAACTTTGTCGAGGACGAGGAAAATGCTCCAGAACCCATCCACCGCTAATCCCAATAGCGAAGAATTATTAACTGAATCTTGCACAAATATCACTATCGGTAGTGTTGGTTACCAATACTCTGTGCTCCGTAGAAACGGTAAACGAACGCCTTTTGATCAAAATAAAATTACTGTTGCAATGACTAAAGCTTTTCTCGCCGTTGAAGGTGGAAAAGCCACTGTTTCTACGCGAGTTCATCAGATTGTTGATAAGCTGGTTGTTCAGGTTGTTGAAGCGCTGATACGCCGATTACCTGAAAATGGCGTTATGCATATTGAAGATATTCAGGATCAGGTTGAGCTGGCCCTGATGCGAGCAAGTGAGCAGAAAGTTGCCAGGGCTTATGTTTTATACCGTGCAGAGCATGAAAAAAAACGGCTTGAAAGTCAGAACGAAACGGAAAAAATTGAACAAACTACTATCAGCATTATTCATCCTGGTGGCGAATCAAAAAAATTTAACGAGAAAAATATTTTAGCGACACTAGAAGCGGCAGCATCGGGCATTCAGGAAGTGAGTGTTGAGCAGCTGATGCAGATGACTCGGGAGAACTTATTTGATGGTATGAAGCTGAGTGATTTAAATCAGGCCATGGTGTTGAGTGCGCGTTCTCTGATAGACCAGGAGCCAAACTATAGTCAGGTGGCGGCACGATTGTTGTTGACCAATTTGCGTCTGGAAGCAATTTCCAGGGTGTATGATGTACCAATGATTGTGACACAGCCTGAAATGGAAACGTTTTATGCTGAGTATTTTGTTAAATATATTTATAAAGCTTGTGAGCTGCAGTTACTTGATGAAGAGCTGACCCGTTTTGATTTAAAAAAACTGGCGCAAGCCATTTTACCTGAAAGAGATCTGGCGTTTAATTATCTTGGATTACAGACGCTCTATGACCGCTATTTTATTCATAGTGAAAAAATAAGGATTGAATTACCTCAGGCATTTTTTATGCGGGTGGCTATGGGGCTGGCGATTAATGAGGTTGACCGAGAGAAAAGAGCGGTTGAGTTTTATCATTTATTGTCTTCCTTCGATTTTATGAGTTCTACACCAACGCTGTTTAACTCCGGCACGCTGCGACCACAGTTATCATCTTGTTATCTCACCACTGTACCCGATAATCTGCATGGAATTTACGACTCGCTACGAGATAACGCCATGCTTTCCAAGTACGCTGGTGGCCTGGGCAATGACTGGACTTCTGTTCGTGGCATGGGAGCTTTTATTAAAGGGACCAATGGTGAGTCACAGGGGGTTGTACCTTTTTTGAAAGTTGCCAACGATACTGCGGTTGCTGTTAATCAGGGAGGGAAGCGTAAAGGAGCAATGTGTGCGTACCTGGAATCCTGGCATATTGATATCGAAGATTTTCTGGATTTACGAAAAAATACGGGAGACGAACGTCGTCGTACCCATGATATGAACACTGCAAACTGGATACCCGATTTGTTTATGCAAAGGGTGGTTGAAGAAAAAGAGTGGACATTATTTTCTCCAGAAGAAACGCCCGAGTTACATGAGTTGAGTGGCCAGGTTTTTGCTAAAAAGTATGAAGGCTATGAACGTAAAGCAGATGCTGGTGAAATAAAACGTTTTCGACGAATTAAGGCCGTTGATTTATGGCGAAAAATGCTCGGTATGTTATTTGAAACAGGCCACCCCTGGGTGACATTTAAAGATCCCTGCAATATTCGTTATACCAATCAGCACCTCGGTGTTGTTCATAGTTCAAACCTGTGTACTGAAATTACGTTACATACCAATCAGGATGAAATTGCAGTTTGTAATCTTGGTTCGGTTAATCTTGCTCAGCATCTGCGTGATGGTGAAATTGATAGTCAAAAACTGGAACGCACGATTACCACGGCAATGCGTATGCTCGATAATGTCATCGATTATAATTATTACAGTGTCCCCCAGGCAAAAAATTCAAATTTGAAACACCGACCTGTGGGTCTGGGTCTTATGGGGTTTCAGGATGCGCTATATCAGAAAAATCTGGCTTATGCCTGTGAAGAAGCGGTTGTTTTTGCTGACCATTCAATGGAATTAATCAGCTATTATGCTATTAAAGCTTCATGCGCTCTTGCCAGAGAAAGAGGTCGCTATTCCACTTTTGAAGGCTCTTTATGGAGCAAGGGAATATTGCCCGTTGATTCGGCAAAGCTTTTAGCTGAAGAAAGAGGCAATTATATCAATCAGGATCTTTCACAAACGCTGGCGTGGGATGAGTTACGAAATGAGGTGATAAAATATGGAATGCGAAATAGCAATTGTCTGGCTATAGCTCCGACCGCGACAATATCGAATATTTGTGGCGTGAGCCAATCCATAGAACCGACTTATCAGAACCTTTATGTCAAATCAAACTTGTCAGGAGAGTTTAGTGTTTCAAACTCTTATCTGATAAAAAAATTGAAAGCACTGAAACTCTGGGATGAGGTGATGGTGAACGATCTGAAGTACTTTGATGGTTCGGTACAGTTGATTGACCGCATTCCTCAGGAAATTAAAGCCGTTTATGCGACCGCGTTCGAACTGGATCCTGGCTGGCTTATAGAAGCGGCATCGCGTCGTCAAAAATGGATTGATCAGGCACAAAGTCTGAACATTTATATGGCGGAAGCTTCGGGGAAAAAGCTCGACCGAATCTATAAGCTTGCGTGGGTTCGAGGTTTAAAAACGACTTACTATTTGCGTTCGTTGGGCGCTACTCAAATGGAAAAAAGTGGGCAAATGGAAAAGAGTGGACAGTCAGAAAAACGTCCAGATCTGGATAGTGAGTTGAACTCTGTTGCTCCGATTTGTTCAATTCTTGAACCTGACTGTGAAGCTTGTCAATAAGCATCATATTGATTTGTTATTGTAACCCTCTGAACAACGACTAAAATAAAGGTAAATAAAATGTTAAACTGGAATGACCCCACTGCGGAATTTCAAGTCAACGAAAGTGTGGCTAAAGATTCGATGGCCAACCACGAAACAGAAGTGACTTCTTCTATAGAAAAAATAAATGTTACTGAAAAAACAATTGATTCAGGTATTGAAATAAAATCAGATTATAGAAAAGTAAATGGAGATTCTTCACCGGCTAGTACTGCTCACGATATGAAACCGGTCAGAGCTGAGGATAAGCGAGTGATAAACGGTGAGAGTGATGTTAATCAACTGGCGCCTTTTAAGTATCCGTGGGCATGGAATTTCTTTTTAAATGCTAATAAAAATCACTGGACTCCGCTGGATATTAATATGACTGGTGATGTACAGGATTACCATCATAAATTAACGGTAGAAGAAAAACATGTTTATGAAAATGTGCTGGCGTATCTGACTACCTCTGATATTCTCGCCATGAGAAATGTGGGGTTGGCTGTCATGGAAAAAATGACTGCGCCAGAATTACAGATTTATCAGGCTCGTCAGGTTTATGAAGAAGCTTTGCATACCTGGACCTATCAACATTGTATTGAGTCGATAGGTATAGAGCAAAGTGAAATTTATAATCGTTATCGTGTGGTTCCGCAAATCAATCAGAAAATTCAGCTAGCTAATCGAAAAATTAATTCTGTATTACGAGCTGATATCGATTTAAAAGATAAAGATGAACTGGATAATTTTGTGCATTCTTATCTGTTTTTTGCTGGGGTATTTGAAGGTTGTTGGTTTTATAATGGTTTCAGTCCAATTTTCGCATTGCAGCGTCGTGGTTTGATGACAGGAACAGCAGAGCAACTACAATATATTATGCGTGATGAAGTATTACACTGTGCATTTGGTATTCGGGTAATTAATGAGATTGTCAAGGAGGAAAATATGTTACTGGATGAAAAACGACTACGCAATATGTGGGATGAGTGTGAAGCTGCAGAAATTGATTATGCACATTATATTTTAAGAGATCCTGTTCTGGGGTATAACGCAGAAGATCACATTGAACAGTTTCGATTTATTGCAAATCGGCGAGCCAGTCAGCTTAATATTGCTGAGCCGTTCCCTGGCGCAAGAAATGTGTTGAGCTGGTTAGATGAACAGGCGAATATGCGAAAAGAGAAAAACTTTTTTGAAACCAGAGTAACGGAATATCAAACTGGATCGGCTTTAAACTGGGATTAATCAGATTTAGCTGCTAAAAGTCGGAAATAATCTTTGTGTCCTGCTATTTTCAGTGATAGATTAAACCAATTATTGGTTTAATCTATCTGTAGTTAGAGTGTTTATGACAGTTAATAATCGTTTTGGTGTCATTGGTAGTCCTGTTGCCCACAGCCTTTCTCCCAAAATTCATGCCGGGTTTGCCGCTCAATTTGATTTATCAATTGATTATCAGAAATATCTGGTTGAACCAGAAGAGCTGGCTGATTTTGTTAAACATTTTTTTAATGAAGGTGGAAAAGGTTTTAATGTGACTTTACCGCACAAGCAGGCGGTGATGAAATTAATGGATGAACTCAGTGAGGATGCCAGACTTTCCGGGTCGGTCAATACGGTTTCTGTTAATCAGCAGGGAAAATTAGTTGGCAATACGACTGATGGACAAGGATTACTGCTGGATCTTGAACGGCTAAATTATAAGGTTAGTAATAAAAAATTATTAGTGGTTGGTGCTGGTGGTGCTTGCAAATCAATTCTGGTTGCCTTGCTTAAAGCTGGCGCAAACGTTCAGCTGCTTAATCGTACACAGAGTAAAGTTGAACAGTTTGTTGAAGACTTTTCTCAACTGGGTGACATATCGCTTTATAATGAAGCAGAGCATCAACCGTTTGATGGTGTGATCAGTTCTGTCAGTCAGTTTAACGAAACACTATTTTTTCCCATTCGAAATTCGATTAATAAAGCAACATTTTTTTATGATTTGAACTACGGAGAAAGAGCTACGCAGTTAAAAAATTTTGCTATTGATAATGGTGTAGAAAGATTCTCTGATGGTCTGGGCATGTTACTGGGGCAGGCTGCAAAATCTTTTCAGATCTGGACTGGCTTGCTACCGGAACTGGTGTTTGAAGATTTTATCTGATTAAATACAATTAATTATATATTCAAGGAGTTTGGGTATAGTTGGGTATAGTAATACCGATTAAAAAAGATCAACATCCCCGGATGCCATGTTTTCCTGGCTAACTGACTGGTGTATATTTTTTAGCTGTTCAATTTTTTCGTCGGTGAATTGATGTAGTTTTTGCAGGTTGTCTGCATTGAGTTCAAGTGTCGCTAATGCTTTTGCTTCCTGACTGAAACTACTTAATATTGCAATGCGTTCTTTAAGGTGTCCTGTTAATTGTTGAACAATATCTTCAAACTGAAGTGAAATAACGCCGCGTTGAACATGTTGATGAATTGTTGCGGCTATCTCACCAATTTCTTCGCTGTCAGCTGAGGCCTGGGTCACTATTTGTTGAATACGCGACCACATATTTTCTACCTGTTCGCGGTCGGCCAGGTTATCTGAAAGATCTACCTGAGACAAGCATTTGATTTTATCTGATACACCATTAATTGAATCTCGAATATTGCCAACCTGGGTACCTATTTCAGCATTAAAAGTATGAGAGCGTTTAGATAGTGCTCTGACTTCATCGGCAACAACAGCAAAACCTCGACCAACATCTCCTGCCCTTGCCGCTTCAATCGCTGCATTAAGTGCCAGTAAGTTAGTCTGGTCAGTAATACTGCTCAGATCATTGAGCGCCTTATTAATCTGGTTCATCTGTGTCGAAACCGATTCAAATTCTGTTTCCAGAGATTGGCAAGAAGACTTTATAGTACGAATGGTGTCGAGCATTCGTTTATATATTTCCTGGCTTTGCTCAGAAAAGTCGGAGGTTTTAGCCGAAATATCTTTTTCTTCAATGATCAGGTGAGTTAACTTATCGACCAGTTTTTGAGTGACTTTTTGTTGTGAAGCAGATTCTCCATGGAGTCCTGTAAAATTGTCTGAGAGTGAAGTACCTGCCTCAGCGATAATATCTCCTATTTTCCCCAGTTCATCATTGGTTAACTCATACTCTGCTTCTGCCATGGAAATCAGTTGATTAATGATTGAGGTAATGGTTTCATCAGTGGCTCGTCGTGACCGCCTTTGCCTCTTAGTGGTGGTTTTGTTGTTTTGCGCTTTTTCTGCAGAGGTTTGATTTTTCAGGGTAACGTATACCTGAATTATGCTGAACAATACTACTATGGAAAGGCTTATCTGAAGTAACAATAGATTTTCAGCCCAGAGTAGAATCAGACTAATCAGGCCAAGCCCAGATAAGATAGCGGACAACTTTACTTGATGCTTCATCGCGATCCGTCGGGTTAAATGACTCCCATACAACGACATCGTTGCATTTTGAATGGGTAACAGGTGAGGGTATTGATTTAATCATAGCCTACTAACCTGCTAAAAGTGGCTGATGAAAAGTTTTATTCAATTTAGTGCTTATAAAATGGTGAGTAGTTTACTGAGAGGTATAATAGAATCATTATAATCGAGGCAGGTGAAAAGGTTCAGAGCTGCCTCTCTGAGAGAGGGAGGGGGGAGGGTTACTCCTGACAGCCCAGATATCGGTCTTTCAGTTTGACATAGTTACCTGCAGAGTATTTAAAAAACTCGAGTTCTTCTTCTGTTAATGCTCTGATTTTTCGAGCTGGTGAACCGACCCAGAGATAACCGCCTTCAAGTTCTCTGCCTGGCGGTACCAGACTGTTCGCACCCAGAATGACTTGCGAGTGGATGATAGCATTATCCATGACAACCGCTCCCATGCCGATCAGACACTGATCTTCTATTTTGCAGCCATGTAACATTGCTTTATGGCCAACCGTGACATCACTACCAATTTCAAGGTCGTGACCGTCAGGATCATAGGGGCCCGCGTGAGTTACATGGAGTACACACCCATCCTGAATACTGGTGCGATCACCAATTTTAATCGAGTGAACATCGCCACGGACGGTTGCCATTGGCCAGATTGAGCTATCATTGCCAATCTCGACATCGCCAACCACTAATGCGGTTGGATCAACAAAAACCTTGTCCCCAAGTTGAGGATGCATATCTTCAAAAGAACGTACGTTCATCTGGATTCCTGAAAGTTTTGATACAGACCCGACTATTTTAACCTATACCCAAACTCATTGGAAATGCAGGATTCAGAGAGTTTGGGTATAAATACAATTTTACTCAAAATCGAAAAATCTAAGTTTGTATATTTTTTCAGATTTTTCTAGTATTAATTTAGTCCAGAGTCTGTCGAGTTAACGCATCGTCACCAGCTCTTCTGATGAAGTTGGATGAATAGCAACGGTATTATCAAAATCAGCTTTGGTTGCCCCCATTTTCACAGCAACCGAAAAGCCCTGTAGCATTTCATCTGCGCCGAGCCCGATAATATGGATACCGACCACTTTTTCCTCCGGTCCAAGGCAAACCAGTTTCATTTTTGTGGGTTGGCGGTGTGCTGTTATTGCCGTGTACATTGCTGTAAAGCTTGAAGTGTAAACCTTGACGCTATCACCATGCTGTTCCCTGGCCTGCGTTTCGGTCAACCCAATAGTCCCTATCGCCGGATGGGAAAAAACAACGGTAGGAATATTCTCATAATCCAGTTTTTCATCGAGCTTATTATTAAACAGACGCTCTGAAAGCCGTCTACCAGCGGCTACGGCCACGGGCGTTAACTGCGCTCTGCCAGTATTATCACCAACCGCATAAATCCCATCGACATTGGTGTTTTGATATTCATCAGTTTCTATATAGCCTTTGTGATTAACTTTAACGCCTGCTTTTTCCAGATTAAGCCCAGAGGTTGCAGGTGTTCGGCCAATCGCATAGATAACGGCGTCGACTTCTGGTAGCTCGGTATTATCTGTGCTTAAAGCTAAACTTCCATCTTTATTCTGTTTAATCTCAGTTATCTGAGTCCGATTAATCAGAGATATTCCGTCTGCTTTTAATTGTTCTGTTAAGGTGGATGAAATTAAATCATCAAATTCTCGTAGTGGATGTTCTTTACGAACAACAAGATGAGTCTGACTTCCCAGCGCATTTAAGACGCCTGCGATTTCTACCGCAATATATCCTGCGCCTACAACCACAACCCGCTGAGGCTTTTCTTTCAGGGCAAAAAAACCATCTGAATCGAGTATGTGTTCTTTACCCGGGATATCAGGAATCATCGGTTGACCACCGGTTGCAATTAACAGGTGCTCAGCAGTAATGGTTCGTTCACCGACTTTTACTGTATTTTTATCAATCAGAGTGGCGTAACCCTGAATGACATCAACCTTGTTTTTGCCCAGTACATTGTCATAAGACTGGTGTATGCGACTAATATAGGCTTCCCGGTTGTTGATCAGTTTCTGCCAGTCGAGGTTTTTAACCTCGATTTCAAAACCGTAATCTGGTGCCAGTTTAAAAGCTTCAGCAATCTGACCGGCAAACCACATGACTTTTTTGGGTACACAGCCAACGTTTACACAGGTACCACCTAGCGCTTTTGCTTCGACTATGGCGCATTTTTTTCCGTGCATGGCCGCTCTGTTGGCCGAGGCGATACCGCCGCTGCCGCCGCCAATGGCGAGATAATCGTAATCAAATTGTGACATATCAGTACCTTTATCGATAATGGGGTAAATGACCGGGCTATCAGGTGTCACTTCTAAATCAGGTGTTACTTACTAAAGTAGCGCAAATATATTGATCTCTTAGATAAATGCGCTGAGATGTGACTTTACTTAATCTGATAACCGATTAAACTTGCGTTAGTTTGCAACTAATTAATTGAGAATACTATTTCATAATGACTATAGATAACCCCCTATTATTACAAAATCCTATTGAAAAAGTCGATCAAATAGTACCTGACTATGTCGAGCCTGCAATTCTTGAGATAATTGATGATAATCTGGCCTGTGTTGAAACGCTGGTTAATCAGACCGAGCTGAGCTGGCAAAATTTTATGCTGCCACTGGAGGTCATTGATAATCGTCTGAACAAAGCATGGTCGCCGGTTTCTCACTTAAATAGTGTTTGTAATTCTGCAGAGTTAAGAGAGGCTTATGATAAAGCGCTGGGTCACTTAACGACCTATTCTACGACGCTTGGACAGCATCAGGGTCTTTATCAGGCAACAAAAGTATTGTTTGATAACCGGGAAAAACAAAATCTCACCGCTACCCAGATTCACATTCTTAAAGATTCATTGATGGGATTCAAATTATCCGGCTTGCATTTAGAGGCAAATGAGCAGAAAGCCTTTGCAAAAATTCAGGGGCGTCTGGCTGCACTAAAATCACGTTTTGAACAGAACGTGCTGGATTCGACCATGAGCTGGACAAAAACAATTAAAGACGAAGCTGAATTATCGGGTTTACCGGAAACAGAAATGGCTATGCTGGCGGGTAACGCTGAGGCCAGAGAATTACCGGGGTATCTGATTACGCTGGAAATTCCAAGTTATCTGGCGGTTATTACTTATGCTGATGATAAAAAACTCAGAGAAGAAGTCTATCGTGCTTATACAACCCGAGCATCGGAGCTGGGCCCGGACGAAGGCAAGTATGATAACAGTGATATTATGGCTGAACTGTTAGCGTTAAAAAATGAGAAAGCAAAATTATTGGGATATGACAACTATGCTGCGCTTTCTGTTGAAACTAAAATGGCTGAAAGTCCTCAACAGGTTTTAGATTTTCTTGAACAGTTAAATGTAGCCACCAGAGAGCAGGCAATAAAAGAATTTGATGAATTAAAACAATTTGCACGCTCACTTGGAGAGCAAGATATTCAGGCATGGGATATTGCCTATTATAGTGAGAAATTAAAGCAGCAAAACTATCAGATCTCCCAGTCAGAATTGCGCCCCTATTTTCCGGTTAACCGAGTGATTGAGGGATTGTTTAAAATTAGTCAGCATCACTTTGATATTTCTTTTAAACAGACCGATAACGTTGCTGTGTGGCACAAAGATGTTAAACATTTTGAATTGATTCGTAATGGCAAGGTGATAGCCGCTTTTTATCTTGATCTTTATGCCAGAGGACATAAGCGAGGAGGCGCCTGGATGGACGATTGCCAGGGGCGATTCAGACAGGCTAATGGCGAAGTTCAAATTCCAGTGGCCTATTTAACTTGTAACTTTACGCCACCCGTTAAAGGAAAACCTGCACTGTTAACTCATGATGAAGTGGTTACTCTGTTTCATGAATTTGGCCATGGGATACACCACATGTTAACTCAGATTGATGAGTTATCAGCCTCCGGGATTTCTAATGTGCCCTGGGATGCTGTTGAGTTACCCAGTCAGTTTATGGAAAATTTTTGCTATCAGCCAGAAGTGATTGCAATGTTAAGTGAACACTTTGAAACCGGTGAGGCACTGCCTGCTGATAAACTGGATAAATTAATTGCAGCCAAAAACTTTCAATCAGCCATGTTTATGTTAAGGCAGTTGGAATTTGCCATTTTTGACTTAAAAATGTACCTCAGTGAGCCCTTGTCAGCTTTAGGGATTCAACAGCTTCTTGATCAAACACGGCAGCAGGTTTCGGTAGTTATGCCGCCGGAATTTAATCGCTTTCAACATGGATTCTCTCACATTTTTGCGGGAGGTTACTCGGCAGGCTATTATAGTTATAAATGGGCGGAAGTTTTGTCAGCCGATGCTTTTTCTCTCTTTGAAGAGGTTGGTGTGATGAACCCTGCCGCAGGCAAAAAATTTAGAGAAAATATTCTGGAAAAAGGAGGCTCTGCTGAGCCAATGGAACTGTTTGTAGCGTTTCGAGGACGAGAGCCAGAAGTTGAGCCCTTACTTCGTCATTCTGGCATTAAATAAAGTAATAGCCAGCGGTGGACAGGAGGGCATCTTTGACAAAGTTTTCTGACTCAGCTATTTCGGAGTTTACAGTATTTAAAGCGCCGAATGGCTCGTTACTGAGCCGTCAAAATGCAGAAAAACTGGCAGCAAAATTTAACTTTGAACTAGTTGATGAATCTTTTCCGTTGAATGAATCGCAGGCGGTATTTCAATATGAAGAGCATCAACTTGCTCTAAACTTGCTTCTGGATAAAAAAGTCAATCAGCTATCATTTGATTTTACCCAGGGAGAAGTGGGATTTAGAGCCGCAAGAGTGAGCAAATCGAACGAAGTGGTTGCCAGAGCGCTGGGGTTTAAGCCGTATTACCGACCCAGCGTTCTTGATGCGACAGCGGGTATGGGTAGAGATGCATTTATTATGGCTTTGTTAGGTTGTAACGTCACCATGCAAGAAAGAAACCTGGCGATTTATATATTATTAGAAAATGCACTGACGCGGTTGAATTGTCTACAGGAATTTTCAGAGATTTCTCAGCGGTTAAGTGTGTTTAATAAAAATAGTGTTAACGGTAATAATTGGCAGGATGCTGCTGATGTCATTTATCTCGACCCCATGTTTCCAGCACGAAAAAAATCGGCACTGGTCAAAAAAGAAATGCGCTTATTTAAATTGCTGGCAGGTGAAGATGAGGATGCTGATCGTTTGTTGGAAAATGCATTACAAAGTGGGGTAAAGAGAGTTGTTGTCAAAAGACCAAAAGGCGCGCCTGCTTTAATGAACAAATCTCCGACTCATGAAATTGTTGCAAAAAAATTCAGGTATGATGTTTATCTTTT
Organism: Kangiellaceae bacterium; assembly: GCA_016743995.1. Classification (GTDB taxonomy): domain Bacteria; phylum Pseudomonadota; class Gammaproteobacteria; order Enterobacterales; family Kangiellaceae; genus Aliikangiella. The sequence goes on from JADGFG010000057.1 coordinate 22,019, forward strand.
GAGTTAGTCGGCAATTATGTGATGAACTGGCAGTGCGCGGATGGTTTCAACTTCGGGAGAGTGATTATCCCGAAGTTGAAAAAGGTTTTCTACTGAGAACGGTTTACTGAAAGCGGTAGCTTAGCATAAACCAGAACTTATCCGTTGAGGGGTAAGCCGAGTGACTGGAGTTAAAAGAAGCCAGCTTTAATAAACCTGAAAGTTTAGGCGCTAATTCTTTGCTCACGCTGAAGTCGATTTCTGAGCCCAGACTTTCACTGTTTTCATCAGTGTTAAAGTCGTGAAACACCAGGTACATAGAATAGTCATTAATCTTATAAGTACCTTTCAGGTAAAAATCTTTAATACCTGCTGCAGGCGTCTGGGTAAACATATCCGCCCAACCTTGAAACTTATGAAGCGTTGCTAAAGACGTTGTAAATCCCTGTCCACCGTCGGTGTCGCCTCCAAGAATTTCAAGGCCACCACCAACAGAAAAATTATCTTTATTGTAATTGGCATCAATTAACAAATAGTTAGTCGAGTAATTATTTGGATTGTCGCCGCCATCAGATTGAGTTGCAATTTCCGCAGCATAATAAATGTTTTGGTAATTACCCGCATAACGAACACCAAAGGTATTGTTTGAAAGAGTATCGGCATCGATATTGTCTATCTGAAAATAATAAGCAGATAAAGTGCCATTGGCAAAGCCAGTGTAATCTGCATTGAGTAAATTGGTATTATGCTTATGATCGCCAGCAGCAACTTCTTCACCCCAGATTCGGTTGACATTAAAGACATGAGCAAAGCCAAAATTAAAATCTTTAAGACCTGCATTGCCATCCAGTTTTAAACTGTCAAATGTCTGTTCGTTCTGTCTCCAGCCAACACCGCCAATAAAACGCTGGTTACCCACAAGAATACGTTGTCGACCATAAGCCGCTTTAAACTTTTTATGATTGTATCGGATGAAAGCCTGGTTAAGCTCAGTACCTTCCGGATCCGCTATAACAGGATATTGAAATTTATCCGGTGTATTACCTGCACCTGCATTATAGTCGTCGAGTAAAAAGGCTGTTACGTCATCGAATTCGATGAGGGTGTCAATGTTATGCGTCCAGTCAGTTTTAAACGTTAATCGGGTTCTGACCGTGGAAGCTTTTGCCATTTTGTCAAGGCTATCCTGATCGACGGTTTCAATTCTGTACCTTAGTGATAAATCAGTATCGGATTGTATGTTGTCCAGTGCGTTGACTGAACAACTGGCCAGTAGTCCAATAGAAAGAGCGATCGTTCGAGCGCTGCTGTTTTGATAATTCAATGTACTTTTCATAGTAAAACTCCCAGATTTGTTGAGTGTTGCTGATGTCCACATTCCGCTGTGGTTATTATTATTCATCTTAATCGTTGTTATTTTCGGGTATAGACTAATTAGAATGGGTTTAAAAGCAAGATAAAATTGAAATTTTTATATCAATTTGAGAAGTGATTTCAAGTTTTGAGTAATTCATGCCGTATTTCCAGATTATTATTAAATAATAACTATCTGGAAATAGATGCGATTACTAAATAAGTAACGGCTCAACTAAATGAATAATAATACGTAAAATGATTTAAAAGACAAAAATATAATAAGACCTGGTACCGAAAAAAATGATAAAACAAAAAAAATGCCGATAATCTCGGTGTATAAAAAACGACTTGTTTCCGGGCTTGTTAAAAGATATTGATGCCAGCTTATGGTTTACGTTATCGTAAGCCGTAAACAAGTCGTACAGGGTAATTGTTTTAGTCGTTATGTTTTGACTTGAAAACTAACGCGATGAGCATAGGGAGAGTGAGTTTTCCCGCGCCTTTAAGTACTAATAAACCAGAAATGACTCCCCATAAAATATGCTGCTGTGTGCCCGCTGGAGAAATATCGGGATAACTAATGGCGGCGACAAAGTTCAGTATAAATAGACCCGCTGCTACGAAGCGAGAAAACAATCCTGCTAATAATAAAATGGGTAATAAAAGCTCTGCAGAAGTAGCCATTAGCGCTGCTACCTGGAAAGGGATTAGTGGTACATCGTATTCATATTCGAATAACATCAATGTTGTTTCCCAGCTAGAAAATTTAGTGATTCCTGAAAAGAAGAAAACATCAAAAATCCATATTCTAAAAACGAATAAAACAATAGCGTCTAATTTGTTGACGATAGACTGAAATCCTTGAGACTTTTCAAACGGAAAAGTTTCGAGCGCCGATAAATTCATAGTGGATACCTGATTAATTTAAAATTGAAAGGTGGTTTTTCTGGAGCGCCATGGTTAGTGACTGAGAAGCAATTTCTACCCCATGGATTTCACACAAACGCTCAAAGTTCGCACCGTCAAACAATTGTTGGCTGGCAAGAAAAATATCTTTGTCGAGTTCATTGATGCTTACTTCGCTGTCTAATTTTTCGATAAGATAGTAGCTTGTCTCAGGGGTGTCTGTTGATAGTGTATCGACAGTTTCCTGTTGATGAGCATCCCAGATAGATGTCGCATTTTTATCAATTGAAATCAGTTCTACATTTTGTCTGTTTGTGAATCGTAAGTTGTCTGGTGATTTTTCTGATAGCTCTGACTG
>JADGFG010000058.1 GCA_016743995.1 Kangiellaceae bacterium
GGTTATTGGGGTTTCGCATAATCAATTTTATTTCTTTAAGCACCATTCTTTGATCATATCCGCATTGAACCCGTAACATACTTAACGCTTGGTGAGTAATCAGAATATCTGGGTCACCGAGCTTAAAACCTTCTATTTTTAAGCTTTTTGCCTGTTCGTAGTCCAGAACAACGTGATTAAATGCACTTTTGGTGCCGATGTGTTTCCATGTCATGAGTTATTGACCTCCATGATGAGTAAATAGAATTGGATAAAAAAGTCGCGTTCGCCAGACTTCAGTTCCAGACAGGCCAACGACAGAGAGAGATAAAAAAAGTGAATCGTGTTCTGAGGTAATTGATGAATTATGATGAGTTTGCATACCGTCCCTGATTATTTTTTATACCGTTTTATTAACTTTTAAATTAGTTACTAAATAAATTGCTTACTAAAGAATTCGAAGCTAGCACATGCAATATTCTCAGTGTTAAAATGATCCTGGTAATGTGAACAGGTATTCATTTTGCGAGTAAAAAAGGCAACCGCAGTCTCCCGCAGAGATACTGCTAATGTAAGATATTATTTTCTATCATTTCTTTTATCCGTAAGTTTATGCGAACGAATAAAAAACGTAAAGCAAAGGGTTAGTCATGCAAAAGCAACAGGAAATTGAAGCGGCAACATTTCAACGCTTATTAAAACACCTGGACGATCATAAAGATGTTCAAAATATTGATTTAATGATTCTGGCAGATTTTTGTCGTAACTGCCTGGCTAAATGGATGCTTGCAGAAGCAAAAACCAGAGGCGTTGAAATGGATTATGATACGGCCCGAGAAAAAATTTACGGCATGCCGTACTCTGAATGGAAAGATAAATACCAGACAGCCGCAACACCAGAACAACTGGCTGCGTTTGAGTTAAAACACAAATAGTTAGTACTTACTGATATATTTACTGAATGATAATGTATTAGCTGGACCCTGTTGTAATTATTGACCAGTTGTAATTATTGACCCGTTAATGCAATTATCACTCTCAACCTTTTCCGATTAACCCGATGGAGCCCTGTTTTGTCATCCAGCCCAGAAAATAAACTTGATAATACCCAGCAGATTTTACAAAACCAGGTCGTACCACAACGACCTCTACCAAAACTGACCATTCCAGCCCAACCGACAGGCAGTCTGGATGAACACCAGTCTGCCGGCATTCTGATGCGACGACTTGCTGATACTATTACTCAGTGGCGCGCGCAATTACCAGAGGATGAAGAACCGGCTATTCTCGCGATTATGCATGGCGGCGTTCAGATTAATGTTGAGCGACTGGCACAGGAAAGCTTTAATGGCATTCGGATCGAAGGAAATATTAATGGCAATCCCTGCATGTTATTGGCTCATCAGGCGACCGTACAAATGCTCTGTTTTGTAAAAAAAGTAGAAAAAGAAGAAGTAAAACGGCGTATTGGTTTTATTATCGAGGGTAAAGAAGAAGATGTTTAGCTAATGTGAAGTTCTCGTTATGAGATAAGCAATTTGCAACATTTAAACCTGGAGAGATGGGGTTTATCCCGTTATATCGTCTATACTTAAAACTTGAAAATAAAAATAAAGGTAAAAAAAGTTTTTAAAATCAAGCTTAAGTAAAGATGAATATAAAATTAATCGGGGCAGTCTTTGAAGTTATATAAGCGATTAAATTCGAACAACAAAAGCTCACATAACCAGCGGCTAAATCAGGAACGTGATTTTGAGCTTCTATCTCCAAAAGAGAATAGTACCACGACCTTGATTGTTATGGTTCGTAGTGTCACAGGAATCGCGATCATAATGGGTTTTATTCTCCTGCTCTCAGTCTAGCTATTGGAGTACCCGGTAAGCCCGGGCTAATTATAAAAACAAACCATATAATCAGGCTGTTGTATCTGAGTCAGCATCAGCATCAGGCACAAACACATACCCGATACCCCAGACAGTTTGCAGATATCGAGGTTTTGCCGGGTCTTCTTCAATCATTCTTCTCAATCTGGAAACCTGCACATCAATACTTCTTTCCAGGGCGCTATAATCTCGACCTCTTGCCAGGTTCATTAGTTTATCTCGGGACAAGGGCTGGCGAGGGTTACTGGCCAGCGACTTTAATACGGCAAACTCTCCGCTGGTTAAGGTGATTTGTTTTCCATTTCTGGTCATCTCGCGAGTTCCCAGGTTAAGCTTAAATTCACCAAACTCAATGAGTTTATCTTCGCCACTGGGCGCACCGGGCAATTCAACGGTTTTTCTACGTAACACGGCTTTAACACGAGCTAATAATTCTCTGGGGTTAAAAGGTTTCGCCAGATAATCATCTGCTCCCAGCTCTAGTCCAATAATTCTATCCACATCATCGCCTTTTGCAGTCAGCATAATGATAGGGATATTATTATCATTGCCTCTGAGACGCTTACAAATGGCTAGCCCATCCTCTCCAGGTAGCATTAAATCGAGCACTATCAAATGATAATTTTCTCGTTCCAGAAAACGGTCCATTTGTTCAGCATCGGCAGCAGACTTAACAATATACCCCTGCTCTTTAAAATACCGCTCTAACAGACTACGTAAACGTAAATCATCGTCTACGACTAGTATTTTCCTGGTTTCTTCACTCATAATACCCCCTGTTTTCTTATTATCTGGAACGAGCTACAGATATTGTCTAAAAAGACCACCTGACAAGTCACTTTTGTTAATCTTACAACAACGGATATACCCAGACTCCCTGGAAATGCTGATGATTAAACGAGATTGATTATACCTAAAATCCACAGACTTAAAAGAGAACATCGGTAATCGAGCCGCTGAAAGCGGCAATTTTATTGCTTAAAATTGGCTCTGAATACCATTTCATTCTATCTAACGCTTATTTATCGTTAATAACAGCTGAATTTCTACACAAAATGTTTATAATCGCCATTTCATGGTCAGTGCCAACTCAAACGAGCGCACTTAATTCATTTAACCAGGTTAACACGATTAAAACCTGTTTTATACAGGTCGTATTGTTCGGGAAAATTTATGCTTAATATTGCAGACAAAATCGCCACAGAACTTTCAGTCAGTCAAACACAAGTTACTGCCGCCATCACTTTACTGGACGATGGTGCCAGTGTCCCTTTTATTGCTCGTTATCGAAAAGAAGTAACAAACGGGCTCGATGACATTCAACTAAGAAATCTGGAAGAGCGTCTTGGCTACCTGAGAGAGTTGGAAAACCGACGAGAGGTCATCCTGAAAAGCGTCTCCGAGCAAGATAAACTGAGTCCAGAACTCAAAAAATGCATTATTGAAGCTGACACAAAAAGCGAACTGGAAGACCTTTATCTACCTTACAAACCCAAACGCAGAACTAAAGCCCAGATTGCACGAGAAGCGGGATTACAACCGCTGGCAGAGTCGCTAATAAAGGATCCCATGCTGGATCCCGAAGAAACGGCCCAGGAATATGTTCATGAAGACAAAGGCATCAGCGATACAAAAGCCGCGTTAGATGGCGCTAAACAGATACTCATGGAAGGATTTGCCGAAAATGCGCAATTACTATCGGATATACGCCAATATTTACTGGAAAACTCAATAATTAAAGCAACGGTTGTCACGGGAAAAGAAAATGAAGGTCACAAATTCAGAGATTACTTTGAATATACTGAACAATTCAGCAAAATACCGTCTCATCGCGCTCTTGCTCTTTTCCGAGGACGAAATGAAGGCATTCTGTCATTAGAACTCATCGTTGATGACAAATTACTGCAGGATGAAAAAGCAACCAACCATGCGCAACATTTAATAGCCAGACACGCTCAGATTGTCAATGAAGGTCGACCAGCAGACCAATGGCTGCAAACAGTGGTACTCTGGACCTGGCGGGTCAAATTACATAACTTTTTTGAAACGGAACTCCTTGGAAAATTAAGAGAAAGTGCTGAAACGTCTGCAATTACGGTTTTTGCCAGCAATCTACGTGATCTGCTAATGGCTGCACCCGCAGGTAAATACGCCACGATGGGACTGGATCCCGGATTAAGAACCGGAGTAAAAGCCGTCATAGTAGACGATACGGGAAAACTACTGGCCCATTCAACTATTTTCCCCCACGCGCCGCAAAAACAGTGGGATGCTTCGATTGCAAAACTAGCATCAATGTGTGAACAACATCAGGTTAAACTCGTCAGTATTGGTAATGGAACCGCCTCCAGAGAAACCGATAAGCTCGTTGCTGAAGTCATGAAAAAACATAGCGCTCTTGGCTTGAAAAAAATTGTTGTCAGTGAAGCTGGCGCTTCTGTTTATTCGGCGTCAAAACTGGCATCAGATGAGTTTCCAGAGCTCGACGTCAGTTACCGTGGTTCAGTTTCAATTGCAAGACGATTGCAGGATCCGCTGGCTGAACTGGTCAAGATAGAACCCAAAGCCATCGGTGTTGGTCAGTACCAGCATGATGTCAGCCAGAGTCAATTAAGCAAAATGCTGGGAAGTGTTGTTGAGGACTGCGTAAACTCCGTTGGTGTAGATTTGAATACAGCGTCAGCTCCCTTGCTAACGCATGTTTCCGGGCTGAACAAAACGCTGGCTCAGAATATTATTCGATATAGAGAACAAAATGGAAGATTTAGTAACCGCAAGCAGCTGCAACAGGTCGACAGACTGGGACCTAAGGCATTTGAACAGGCCGCTGGATTTTTAAGAATAACCGACGGCGATAACCCGCTAGATCGCTCTGGTGTTCACCCGGAAACTTACCCTATCGTAAAGAAGATGCTGGCCAGAATACAGTCCGATATTGATGGCCTCATGGGCAACAGCAGTGAGCTGGCAAAACTTCAGGCTGCTGATTATGTTGAAGAAAAATTTGGTTTGCCAACAATCACTGATATTTTAACCGAATTAGATAAACCTGGCAGAGACCCTCGAGGACACTTTAAAGCAGCCAGATTTAAAGAAGGTGTGGAAAAGATATCCGATCTTTCAAAAGGACTCGCACTTGAAGGAACGGTCACCAATGTGACAGATTTTGGCGCCTTTGTAGATATTGGCGTGCACCAGGATGGTCTGGTACATATTTCTCTGATGAGTGACAAATTCATTTCCAACCCAAGAGAAGTCGTTAAAACCGGCGATATTATCAAGGTACACGTCCTGGAGGTAGATGCCAAACGTAAACGAATCAGTTTATCCATGGTAGGACCCAACCCTGAAAATGCTGGCGCAACTTCAACGCCCGCAGAGAAATCTCCAGGCAATCACCGCCCCAAAAGAAAGCCGGCACAGTCAAAACCAGTCAATTCAGCATTTGGTATGGCATTAGCTGATGCCTTAAAAGGTAAAAAATAGGCCCTTTTCAGGAGCGACAGGAAAAATGTGAATATGACACAAACTGTTAAAATATGTAATTTTATGTTGCATCCCTCATATCAGTTTGTTATAAATACTCATCGCTAGCGAATACAAGAAGCCCAGAAAATGGGACCTGCAGACTGGAAACATTTACAAGCCTCATTTTGAGGCTTTTTTATTGCCTGTAATTTCTTCAGAATCAACCAGTTAGCTGCATAAAACATAACTGTTATCTCCAATACACAACAACTTATCGCAAATCCACTTTTTCAGTTAATCAAAGTCTGATAACCTTCAAGCTTAATTCACTCAGAGCACAAATCAATGTTTGAAACACGCGGCTTTAATTTATTTATGGCATTTGTTTGCTATCAATTACTCATCACGGCCTACTATTTTCAATATGTTGAAAACATGGATCCTTGTCCTCTGTGTATTTTTCAGCGAATTGGCGTACTCCTGGTCGGTCTGTTTTTCTTATTGCGAGGTCTGCATAACCCAATACCTGGCAGTCGCTGGATTCTGTTTTACTCAATAGGTGGGTTGATAAGCGCTATTGCCGGAGGCATTGTGTCAGCACGTCATATGTATTTACAAAACCTCCCCAGCGATCAGGTGCCGGCCTGTGGCCCTGCTCTGGATTACCTGGTTGAAATGTTACCGGTGAGCGAAGTAATCAGTACAGTACTAGCTGGCGATGGCGAATGCGCTAAAATAAGCTGGGACATGTTCGGCATTTCCATGCCGGGCTGGGTTTTACTATTTTTTGTTGCGGTTGCAGGCTTAATGTTGTGGAATATTTTTCGTCACTTTAAACCAGCCAGAAAGCTATTTTAACCAAATTTAACTCCAGAACAGATATTTTCATATTTAGAATGGCTAAAGCGGTAATTCAATCTGCTCATCGTGCTCATTATCATCCTGTTTATCTTTTCTGATAAGCGGGATGTGAATCGTAAAACGACAACCTTTTCCAGGTTGAGATTCAACGCTCATCCGTCCCCCTAACTGCTCACAAACAATAAAATATGAAACCGATAGCCCCAGGCCAGTACCGACCTTTTCTTCTTTCGTTGTGAAAAACGGCTCAAACGCTCTCTTCCTTGTCGCCTCATTCATCCCCGGACCATTATCGATTATTTCAACGCACGCATAATTACCTTCTCTACGTACAATAATTTCAATTAATGGAGACGCAGGCCCATTATGTGCCAGCGCCTGTGCTGCATTAATTAATAAATTTAAAAACACCTGCTCCAGTTGGTTTTTCTGGGCAATAACATCACCAATATCTGGTGAATAAGTTTTCCGAATAGCAATTTTTCGAAAATCAAATTTTTTACGTTGATTATAATCTTTAGCCGATAAACGCACCGCGGCATCTAAAGCTTCGTATAAACAAACCTGCGCAGACTCCTGATTAGCAGGCCGGGCAAAACTCAACATATCACCCACAATATTTGCAGCTCTTTCACCCGAAATTAATATGCCTTCAAGAAACTCCAGTATTCGCTGCTTATTTAAATATTCATTTAATGAATCCAGATCGATATTACTTTCTCTGGCAACGACCTGGTTTCTTGCTAACTCCCTGGACAGCCGGCGTTTAACATTCTGAGTACTCTGCATGATAGCTCCCAGAGGATTATTGATTTCGTGAGCCATGCCCGCAGCAAGACCTCCAAGCGACATCATTTTTTCCGTTTGAACCAGGGTCTCATCAATTTTTAATTTCTCTGTTACATCATCAATTCTGATAACTTCTCCCTGCTCTTCTTCACGCAAAGAAAATATGGGGTAAATCACAACATCCAGCACTCGAGGCTCTCGGTTGATTTTTGTACTGAATTTAAAGTTAAGGTTATGGTTTAACAAATCTTTTTTATTCGCGTATTTTAAAATCTGATGTGCCAGCGTGGGAAAAAGGTTAGACAACTGCTCTCCTATTGCCATGGTAGCCAGAACACCTGTCATTTTTTCTGCTTCATTATTCCATTGCATCACGCGGTACTGTTCATCCACCGCAATAATTCCTGAAGGCATGGAATCAATCAGTTTTTCAAGATAGTTCTGAATAGAATTGGCATACCTTTCTGCCATTTCTCGACTTTGCTTCTGTTTTCGAATTTCACAGGTATGCTCTGCAATTCTCAACTCCAGCATATTTCTTGTTTTTTCGAGCGCTTCTCTGGATTCATCAATCTGTTTTTCAACTTCAAGTCGATAGGATATATCCGAAACAAACTCAATATAATGGGGCTCTTCTAACCAGCTTGCCACTCTCGCACGGCACTCCACAGGAATACGCGTACCATTTTTGGTTCGATAACGCGTTTCATAAATCACGCTGTTTCCGTCCTGCATTTTCCTGACCAGTTTAGGATGGCGATGCAGGTAACAGTCAATATCGAGATCCAGCGTAGAAAGCTCTCTTAACTCAAGCAAATCATAGCCGAGTATATCTATCGCCTTTTGATTCGCTTCAATAATACGCCCATTAGATGACACCAGAAAAATCATATCAACCGCCTGGTCCATCAGTAGCCTGAAATCCTGGTGGGTTTCATCCCAGCGCTGTGCTTCACTGGACTCCCAGTTGAGTAGAAAAAAAGCGGGGTACGCAATGATAGCAAGGGTCAGACAGGCAACCCCCAGCTCTAAAGCTGCTTCTCGCCAGTTATAACTTCCTTCCAGCCAGAAACTGATACTTAATGCGCTGACAACCGGTAATAACGCTGCTATAACAATTAGAGAAGCAGTTAAGCCTCTTATGGTCCAATAGCGAGCGAAATGAAAAGAAGGCTCTTTCAGCTTATTATTTAATGAACTTCCCATGTCTATAAGTGTATCTTAATTTTATTTTTTGGGTAACCAGCCTGGCGCATATAAACTCTTAATAAAATAACTCATTAAATATCATGCATTATCCGTCCATTTTGCTGCAATCAATGCAGAAGCACCAACAAAATGAATAAAATCAATTGGTAACAAGAACAAGCATTCAATAGAAACAACTGATGACCAGTCTCCTCCCATTAAATCTTACTAACAAACTCGCTAAATACTGTATATTACAGCCAGCTGAACAGATACCCTCGCACCTTGAAAGCTGGTCACTATTTCCTGCATCTTCAAGGAGTTTAGGTATATAATTAATATAGTCTAAAGTATAATCAATATAATTTATTTTGGTTATTTAGAAAAATATTCTTGTAAAACATTTTGCAGCACGCATTTATTATGGTAAAAACTAAGAGAGACTACCCGAATCATAAGAAGGAGCCTGACAACAATGTCAGATAACAATGCTGAATTCATAGCCGAAGGCGTTTGCAAAAATAATGCTGTAAACAACTGGTTACTTAAAAGAAATCAACTTATCGTTTTGTATTGCAAACTGTCAGGGCGTCGTAACAACCCATCGCTGCCCGAATTATCACAAATTAATCAGTTTTGCGGTCTCCTCATCGATTATGTTTCTGCCGGTCATTTTGAAGTCTATGAGCAAATTGTTAATGCTTGTGAAATCAATGGCCCGTCCAGCCTTGAACTGCTCGAAAAGTTATATCCCGAAATATCTCAAACCACGGATATTGTCGTCAATTTTAATGATAAATACTCACAGCTTCTGGAAGACTCAAATTTTGGACACCTGGATAATGACCTTTCTACACTCGGAGAAGCCATTGCCAAACGAGTAGAACTAGAAGATAACTTGATTGATACCTTGCGCACAAAACATTGATCAAGCCTGACACATATATTGAACGGGTTATATACCCGCTTACTCAAAAAATAAAACCCGAGTAATCCATACCTTCAGATTATTTAAGGAAACTGATTAATGATTAGAGTAATCATTGAAAGACATATAAAAGAAGACTGTTTTCATGACTATTTAGACATCATTCGAAGAGCTCGCAAACAAGCCACAACTATTGAAGGCTTTATTGCAGGTGAGCTTTTACAGGAAAAATCAAATAAAAATATTGCGGTAATCATATCTAGCTGGGAAAACTTTAAATCCTGGAACGCGTGGTTAGACTCAAAAGAAAGGCTGGACGTACTGGAAGAAATGCGCCCCTTATTAATAAACGATGAAAAAGTCACCGTTCTGGAGAGCAGTCAGCTATTAAAGTAGAACAAAAAACGTTTGAATGACACCGAACTGATAAACCTGTTATCCGCTATCAGGCATAAAATCCAGGTTCAGCCCGGTGTCTTCATTAACTGAGAAAAACAAAACTGATACTTTTAATTTCTCAGGCATCCAGAATTTAACTAATTTAGTTTCACTTCTTTTTAACGTATAACACCAGGTTGTGATCAATCAGCTCAAAACCATGCTTTTCCGCAATTTCGATTTGTAACTCTTCAATCGCTTTACTCACAAACTCTACCACTTCACCGCTGTCCACACAGACCATATGATCATGATGTGTATCTCCACTCAACTCAAAAACGGCGTGACCATCTTCAAAATTATGCCGATGAACCAGACCGGCCGACTCAAACTGAGTCAATACACGGTAAACGGTCGCCAACCCAACATCTTCTCCAGCCTCTAGCAATAATTTATAAACATCTTCAGCGCTAAGATGTTTTTGGTCTGCATTTTCAAGAATGCTTAATATTTTTAACCGCGGTAATGTGACCTTCAGGCCAACCTCTTTCAATTGTTGATTGCTCAAGATTTATTCCCTCAGAATTATTTAAAAAGCAAAATTATTGGAATTATTCAGCTCAAAAACTGACTATAAGACTGCATTATATTCTTTTTTTAAGGAAATTTGCACGTTTTCATATAGAATGGTCGCCGGATCAACATCAAATATCAGCCCGGTTTTAATTTTTAACACTTTATACGAGTAAAAATAGGAAGTTTCATGATTAAAAAGTTAGCCCTGTTGTTTTTACTGACACTCAGTGCCTGTGCTTATAAGCTTGATATACAGCAAGGCAATATATTATCACAGAAAGATATTGACAAGTTACGCCCCGACCTGACGAAAAACCAGGTGACATTTGTTTTAGGCTCTCCAGTAGTCGACGACGGCTTTGCCGATGACAAATGGGTCTATCTGTATAGTTATAAAGATGCGAACGAGGGCCGATACACCACAAAAAAACTAGAACTAATATTTTCTGGTGAGAAATTAAAATCAGCTCACTCAGACTCCTACAAAGTACCTGAAGCACTACAGACAAAAAAAGCACCACAGGAAAAAAAAGAAAAGTAGAATAACTCTCTACGTAAAAGGTCTCTCGAAATAAGGCACTTGTCTAAATAAGACACTAACAATGCTTATTTCGAGCTTTTCTGCTCACGTTCTGTACAATTATTGCTTGCTTTGCAACGTTGATAATTAGACACTGCCTTTTTTATCGATTCAGTACCAGGCTTAATCACTCGGTTCAGTAAACGGACTGTACCTGCTGATAATTCGATCTGTGTTGCATACCGGCGACAATAAACACACATTAATAAATGCAACTTTAACTTCAACCAGCTTAAACCTGTGGCAGGTCGATCAATATTGTCTGATAACTGTTGTGCAGCTTCTCGGCAGGTTGGTAACATTAGCATTCTCCTGTCAGCTGAAAATGGTCAATAACCTTTAAAACACGGTCTCTGGCTCGATGTAATAACACTCTCAAATTAGATGGACTAACTTTCAGTATGTTACAAATCTCATCCATTGAAAGCCCTGACGAACCCCTCAACTTTAATGCAACCCTTTGATTTTCTGATAAATGCTCAATATTTTTTTCCAGGCAATGCTGAAGTTCTTCTGCCAGCAATAAACCTTCTGGCGTATCGCTATGCCACTGAGCAGCAGGTTGAATCCAGTGAGATTTCTCATCAAACCGAGGGTCAGTCGCCCAACTCTCCTGTAACGCGTCAAGTGACACAGAACGAGACTCTTTTCGCCAGCGTGATTTAGCTTCGTTAGCAACAATACGGATCAGCCAGCTTTTTAACGAAGAACGGCCTTCAAAACGAGGTAATGCTCTGATAGCAGATACCCATGCCTCCTGAATGACCTCATCAGCAATGGTTTCATCAACGATAGCTCGAGCAACTACATGCATTGCAGCATAATACTCAACAAATACCGACTCAAATGCCTGTTCATCGCCAGATAATAACTGGTTGATTAATTCCTGCTCTAAACCTGTCAATATTTTCTCCTCAGATATCGCACCATAGATAAATTACGCCACAGACAGATCACGACACAGATAGATTAACTCAAACTGACAGGTTATTGCTTTTCGACCAACCATTTTTCTCCGTAACCAGCCGAACTTTCAGTGAGCAGATAGTTATCATTTTTAGTAAAACCAACCGCATAAATAATCGCACCACCAGGTTTACCCTGCCTGCGAGTACGAGCCCGCCACTGAATTTCTCGTTTACCCGTTGCTGTACTCCAGATACTGATATCTCTTCCCGGCGCTCCCGTTGCTAACTTTTTGCCATCATTTGAAAACCGGGCAGCGCTAACGACATACTCTCTTTTGTTAAGTTGTAAACGTGCTATTTGTGCCCCGGTCTGTAAATCCCAGATAAATGCATTACCCAGCGTTCCAGAAGTAAACCCCTGTTTACCGCTGGAATCAAGACGAAGTTTTGTTAGCCGAGTCTTGTGCTCAAACAGTTGCCTGGGTTTACCCGTTCTGGTATTCCATAATACCGCACGATAATCATTTCCACCGGTAAAAGCCCACACACCATTAGCGGACAAATCGACACTGGCAACCGCTTCAGCTCTGTGCCCGGTAAATTCCATTCTTCTTCCGGTATTCATATCAATAAAAATGGCACGGCCATCACCAAGACCCAACAATACATATCTGCCTTTGTTAGCAATAGCAACCGCCCGAATTTCAGCCGGAGCCTGCCAGTAACCATAGGCAAACCCAGAATTAGTATTCCATATAATAAAGGTTCGTCGATCGGCGGTTATTGCACGAGTACCATCAGGTGACAGATTAACCGCAACAATCCCATCTTCAGGGTTATTATTGTGTTTCCACTGAAACTTTAACGTATTGGATTCCAGATCCCAGTAAGACGCACCAAAGTTGACCGAAGAAACTAATGCAAAACGTCCATCTTGCGAAATTGCAGCATCAAGCATTCCAATTGCAGTATGCTGCCACTCAGCCACTGACTCTTTTGGCGGCTCGCAGCCTCCCAGTAAACTCACCAGACTTAAACTGACTATTATTTGAACGATGTATTTTTTTAACATTCAGTGGCCCTGAAATGAGCGATTGTCGCTATTTACTTTTTTTTTATTGAATTAAAGTATAGACTGCCGTGTTGTTAAGAGTTAACTTTCCATTCTGCAGGATTGATAACCATAAAATATACGTTTAATTCAATTTAATCATTAATGAGGAACTATCGTGAAAAAATATATAGCCGTAGCTGCGGCCTGCCTGGTTGTTACAGCTTGTGGACAGGAAGAAACTAAAACCGAAACTAAAAAAGATGTAGCCCAGGAAAAACACTCGGCAATCTCAGATAAAGATAAAGTCAGCTATGCAATTGGTATTGATATGGCCAACCGACTGCTAGATATTAATAAAAACTTTGCATCCGCGTCTATCGATCTTAAAGCCGTTCAAAAAGGTTTTTCAGATAAAGCTAGTGATAAAGCAGCGCTGACCGATGAAGAAACACGTCAGCAATTACAAACTTTTCAGCAAACTTTAATGGCAGCGCAGCAAGAAAAACAACTGACGCAACAAGAAGAAATGAAAAGTAAATTCGCCGTTAAAAATGCACCTTACCTGGAAAAACTAAAAACTGACGGGTTTACAAAAACTGATTCTGGATTGTTTTATAAAATCGTTTCTGAAGGCAAGAAGAATGCTACAAAACCTTCTGCAACTGATAGTGTAAAAGTTCATTACACAGGTACATTTACTGACGGAAAACAATTTGACAGCTCAGTTGATAAAGCCCCCTTTAATTTCTCATTAACAGGTGGTGTTATTCAAGGCTGGTTAGAAGGTGTAAAACTGATGCCTGTTGGCAGTAAGTTCCAGTTTGTTATTCCACCAGAGCTTGGTTATGGATTTGCTGCTCGCGGTCCTATTCCTGCAGGTTCCATTCTGTTATTCGACATTGAACTACTTGAAATTGTTCCACCAGAAGCTAAAAAGCCTATGGATAAAAATGCCGGTTAAATAACCTGATACAAACCTCGATTTCTTCGGGGTTTGTATTTGCTTCACTTTACTCAGAGCACCATCTTGTCGTAATAAAACAAACAGAACTCAGATCAATCTATCTTACCTGTATAAAAAACTATAATAATGCGTCACTCTGCCATTAATCTATGCTTTATTCATTGCTATAATCAACGTTGAATATTACAGCATAAGCCGAACCTTTTTGGTGCAAAGTAAAAGCGTTACGCACCAATTGAAAGCGGCAATTAGAGAGAACCGCGCTATAATAGTCCACAACACCTGTTTCAAGGCGCTCAAAAGGTTGGCATATTGATTGCTTTTAGAGTTACCATTAATTTTTAATACTGTCATTTTTTATTGTTTGAGGAATATACCATGGCTAAGAAAGACATCTTCAAGATGATTGAAGAAAACGAAGTTTCATTTGTTGATTTAAGATTTACTGATACCAAAGGTAAAGAGCAACACGTTACGCTTCCATCTCACTGCATCGATGAAGATTTTCTTGAAGAAGGGAAAATGTTTGACGGTTCATCCATTTCAGGATGGAAGGGAATTAATGAGTCAGATATGGTCTTAATGCCCGATGTTGATAGTGCCGTTATGGACCCTTTCTGTGAAGATGCCACTTTAAACTTACGCTGTGATATTCTTGAGCCTGCAACCATGCAAGGTTATGATCGCGATCCTCGCTCTGTTGCCAAGCGTGCTGAAGCCTATTTAAAATCAACTGGTATTGCTGATACCGCATTCTTTGGCCCAGAGCCAGAATTCTTCCTGTTTGATGATGTACGCTTTAGCATCGACATGAAAGGCGCTTCTTATCAGATTGATTCAAACGAAGCAGCCTGGAACTCTGAGCGTCGCTATGATGATGGTAACATGGGACACAGACCTCGCGTAAAAGGCGGCTATTTCCCTGTTCCTCCGGTTGACTCTTCTCAGGACATTCGTTCACAAATGTGTCTTGTTCTTGAAGAACTCGGTATACCAACAGAAGCTCATCATCACGAAGTAGCGACTGCAAACCAGAATGAAATAGCGACCAAGTTTAACACCCTGGTATTAAAAGCTGATGAAACTCAGGTTTTAAAATATGTTGTCCATAATGTTGCCCATGCTTACGGCAAAACAGCAACGTTTATGCCTAAGCCAGTTGTTGGTGATAATGGTAGCGGAATGCACGTTCATCAGTCTTTAGCTAAAGATGGCGTTAACATCTTTGCTGGTAACAAATATGGCGGACTTTCAGAGGATGCCATTTTTTACATCGGCGGTATTATCAAACATGCTCGCGCAATCAATGCACTGGCTAATCCTTCAACCAACTCTTACAAAAGACTGGTTCCAGGCTATGAAGCACCAGTAATGCTGGCTTATTCTGCTAAAAACCGTAGTGCTTCAATCAGAATTCCTCACGTACCAAGTGAAAAGGGACGTCGAATTGAAGTCCGTTTCCCTGATCCAATGGCAAACCCTTACCTGGCGTTTTCTGCAATGCTAATGGCTGGACTTGACGGCATTCAGAATAAAATCCATCCAGGTGATGCAATGGATAAAGATCTCTATGACCTGCCAGCAGAAGAAGCCGCAGAAATTCCAACGGTTGCCAGTTCGCTTGAAATGGCACTGGAAGCTCTGGATAAAGACAGAGAGTTTTTAACTCGTGGTGGTGTTTTCAGCGATGACTATATCGACTCTTACATTGAACTGAAAAAGGAAGATGTTGAATATGTTAATATGACAACACATCCTGCAGAGTTTGACATGTACTACAGTCTGTAAATCTATTACAGCCTGAAAATCTCTATTACAGACTGTTTATACAGAACGACTCAAAAAACCCGGTTATATACCGGGTTTTTTGTAGATTAATTTTGCTTTATGAGCAAAGTTTGATAACTTTAAGTATCGAACTTACATTTAGAGTAAAAAAATGAAAATTACCTACCTGAGTTTACTGCTTGCTGGTTTTTTAATTCAAACCGGAGATATTTCTGCGCAAGAAAAAACCAAGCTGTATAAATGGATCGATAAAGATGGAATTGTCCATTATTCAGACGAACCTGTTAATGGAGCCAAGCAGGTAGAAATAGAGGAAGTCCCCACTATTCAGATCAAGATGCCAAAACTAAAAGAGCTGGAAACGGCAGGCGATGATGTAAAAAGCCCAAAAGAAGGTGATTTCTATACTTCAGTCAGTATTATAGAACCACAAAATGATGGCGTAATAAGAAACAATGGTGCAACCGTCACTATATCGGCTCAGGCACAACCTGCTCTTCACAAAGATCACACTGTAGAAATTTACCTCGATGGCAAAGTCATCAGCAAAAGCCCGAAGTCAATGACCGCAACAGCAAACGACGTAGCTTATGGTCCGCACACCACAATGGTCATAATTAAAGACAAAGCTGGTAAATCAATCAGAGCCAGTCAGAAGCACAGTTTTAATTTAATGCATGTGTTGAATAAAAAGCGTCCAAGGAAGTCTTGAGGTAATAAAAAAAAGCCCGCAGCAACGCGGGCTTTTTTGTAGATAGCCAGTAGCTTTGTGAGATATTTTCCATGGGTTGACTGTCTGGTGTTGGTTACGGTAAATAGTACATTTATGACGGCTATAACCACTACTTATATAAAAAAACACTGATTTTTACCAAATGTTCTAAGGAAAAGCTTGATAAATGCTTGAAGTTTACATATATATTAACTATAGTCTGCGCGGTCAAGTGATAGAGCATGCTTGAAAATGAATATACAGGGGCCAAATACCAAATTGTTCATTGTAAAGGTGCCATTGATAGCTTTGAGGCGGCGATGCAAGGTATACCCGCAAGGCAACGAACCAAATATATTAATGACTTGATTATTCAGATCAACCGTTTAGCTGATGGCGGGAGAATGTCAAAGTCACGATTTCCAAGAGAAGGCAAATTACCTAAAAGAAAAGGCCAACAAAAAGATAAGTATTTCAGGGCGTTTAAGAAGATCCCAATTCGTGGTTATTGTTGGTTTTCTGAAGTTATTGAAGACACCTATTTTATAAGTCATTACATACATAAAAAGAAAGATGATTTAGACAGCAGAGACACGACTAAAATTGGAAATAACTGGCGTCGAATAGAGGAGAAAGGTGATGAGTGCTAAAGATATGTTTTATCCAAAAGGAACTACTTTCACTAATGCTGAAGCAAGAGCATTTGCAAAACAAGAACTTGTTTATAATGTAACAGAAGATCTTTTGGTTATTCTTGAAGATTTAGAAATCTCCAAAATTGAACTAGCAAAAAGATTGGGTAAGTCTAAATCATACGTTTCTCAAGTTTTAAGTGGTGCGCGTAATATGACATTAGGCACACTTTCAGATATTTGCTTTGCTATCGGTTTTAAACCAGAAGTTAAACTTCCGGTCGGAGAGTGCCCAAAAGAACAAGAGCCAGAAACTGGACCAAAATGGGAACAAGTAATAGTGAGCAAGAAAAATGTGCTGGTTGATCGTGGCGTTATTATCGAAAGAAAAGAAAAAGCCTACTGGAATAAGGAAGCCGCTTAATGAGCAATAACTTACTTCACACGGCTCAGGATGCTCTTTGCATAAAATCAGTTAACTTGAGAAGCTCAAATTTGAGTATTCGTAATGGTCTTGACGTTGAAGATATTGATAAAGATCATGCAACACCTCAAAGTTTTGGTTGGGTTAAGCGGGTAAGGGAGTTTGAAGAAGACAAGAATGGCGATGGAATAAAAATTTGGCAATATAAATTTAATTACGAAGTTGGTGTTCGCCTTGTTCCGGATAATGAAGAGAAACAGAGTTTTGAAGAAGATAATTATGAAGCCCTGATTCACGTTATGGCAGAATTTCAGGCAGTTTATGATTCGAAAGAAAAAATGATTGAAGAACACTTGGAAGCATTTTCAGAAAATAATGTTGGGTTTAACGTTTGGCCCTACTGGCGAGAGTTAGTTCAATCCTATTGTTGCAGAATTGCTTTCCATCCACCCATAGAAATCCCCCTCTATAAAAGCTTAATAAGAAAACCTGAAGACAAACAGCTATCAAATGAGGAATAAGCTACCCTTCATCAGGGAACTGATGCAAAGTTCTAGTTTTAATCTATCACAGAAGGACATCCATACAATGATGGCAACAAACGAACAGCTATGACCGCTGAGTTAGTTTTTTTTGAGCTGAATGGAGCCAATTATTTTCGCTTTAGATCATAATCTGGTCGTAAAGATGATAGAGATTGCTGATAATAAAATTTCACTTGAAGGTTTTACCAGATGGGTCAAGTATCACATAAAGTAGCATTATGAAAATATATTTAGACGATCTCAGATCGGCTCCAGAAGGTTGGATCCATGTTTACTGGCCAGATGAGGCTATAGAATTACTTGAAACAGGAA
Organism: Kangiellaceae bacterium; assembly: GCA_016743995.1. Taxonomy (GTDB): domain Bacteria; phylum Pseudomonadota; class Gammaproteobacteria; order Enterobacterales; family Kangiellaceae; genus Aliikangiella. Next base: position 17,970 of record JADGFG010000058.1, read on the forward strand.
AAGTAGACATTATCAGTCTGGATCATGACCTGGGTGATGACGAACGAGGCACTGGGTATGATGTCGTTATCTGGATTGAGGAAGCAGTAATAACCCGAGGGTTCAAACCACCTGAAATAAAAGTTCATTCTGCCAATAGTTCAGCAAGGATTCGAATGGAAGCTGGTATAAATTCAATCAAGAGATTTTTAGAGCTTAATAAAAAATAGTCGTCCATAACAGGAAAGTTAATCTGTCCCTGAGAACTCGAAAGTTTCACAGTACAGAGAACCCGTCATTAGTCATTCAAAATTCGCAAATACTGAATTGTTCGCAATGTCGAAGTGTTTTATAATCAAACAAAACGCTACCACCCTCTGAGAAAACTCCATCCTGTGGAATTTAAATAGTCAGCTCTTTACCTGAATATCTACTAAAACTCTGGAAAGCCAACGATGTCGAGTTCAAACATCTCGTCCAATATTTTAAAGTTAACTATTATTAAAGCGTCAAAATGGTTGATGCTATTTATGCCAGTAATATGGCTGTTTTACGCCGAAAATGGGCTGACTATTGCTGACCTTTTTGTAATTCAAAGTATTTATTCAATTACCATTGCAATCATCGAAATTCCATCAGGTTACCTTGCTGATATTATGGGGCGACGAAGAGCCATTATTCTCGGCACCTTTTTTGGATTATGTGGCATGATAGTTTATTCACTATCTTATAGTTTTTCTGGTTTTTTAGCGGCAGCACTGTGTCTGGGAATAGGCCAGAGTTTTATTTCCGGCTCCGATACGGCACTGATGTTTGACACGTTAATTGATTTAAAACGAGAAAATGAGTTTGTAAAACTAGAAGGACGGGTTGTTTCTGCTGGAAACATGGCAGAAGCACTAGCATTTGTTTTAGGGGGGATCATTGCTGAAATTAGTTTAAGAGCACCATTCTACTGTCAAATTGTCATTGCGCTAATTGGTTTTATTGCAGCTATCCGGTTAGTTGAACCAGCCATAAAACATGAACGGCTCCTCAAGAAAAATGCCTGGTCTAATATTGCATCGATCATTAAGTTCTCGTTAGTTACTAATAAAACACTTCGTCACTATTTGCTATTTTCTGCCATTATTGGCGCAGCAACACTCAGTATGGCCTGGTTCAGCCAGCCGCTATTTGTTTCTCTAGGCATTGAAAGCGCTTTTTATTTTGGTGTAATTGGTGCCGTATTAAATCTGCTGGTCGCAATAGTTTCTTTTTACGCGCATCATATTGAACGTCGATTCAGAATATCCAGTCTATTAGTGAGTATCTTAATTTTAATTATCGGCTGTTATTTTTTAATGGGAATACACAATAGCCAGTGGGCATTAATTATTCTGGCTATTTTCTATCTGGCCAGAGGTGTTGCAACCCCTGTATTAAGAGATTATGTTAATCGTCATACGCCGTCGAATATGCGTGCAACGGTCATGTCTTTGCGTAGTTTTGTTACCCGTATTATTTTTTCGGTTATTTCCCCTGCATTTGGTGTGTTAGCCGACATTTATTCAGTACAACAAGCGTTAATGCTCGCGAGTGTTGTCTTCCTGATTTTGAGTATGAATAGTTTGATTTTTCTGGTCAAAACTGAGCGTGTTGTTGGAAGCTCTACAACAATTGACTAACCTGTTTTTATTCGCCGGACATAAAACGCACAGACACTCTGTCAAAAAGCTGGCCATGAACGGAGCGCCTGTCGTTTTACCATGATAAATGGCCAATTTTCCTCAATATAACACTAATCAGTCACAATCCTGGATAATGGCCTGTGTCATAGCTTCTCTCTGAGTGCCTGTTCTGGCTTACCCAGACGACTGGGATAAAACCTGTAGCCAGCGCCAGTCATGACATACGCATAACTAACAGACTGTCTGGCGACGACTCACCTGGTGACTACTTCATCAGTATGGCCCTGATATAGAATAACTTAAACTAATAATTTTTCCTTTATGAAATGCAATTTATATGTAATGGTTAACTTGTTTTAAACTTGAATAAGAGAATTTTAATGGCAAAGCCTAATTACACATTTGAAAAACGGCAAAAAGAACTGGCAAAAAAGAAGAAAAAGGAAGAAAAACGCCTGAAAAAATTAAATAATGATTCTGAGGAAGCTTCCTTAGAGCAAGATACGCCTATTGATGGTGGTAACTAACAAAAATAGGAAAAATGAAGTCTGCTTTTGTTTTTTTGATTGATTTGCGGGTTTTCTCGAAATACAATCGGCAGATAATATTCCGGCAAAAGAATAACTCACCTACTTTGAATTTTATTATTTAACCAGAAGTCACATATATCAGCTTTGCCGCTGATATACCCTGGAGGCAACGAGCTTTCATCCGTTTTGCTTTTTCTCGTATTTTACTGATAGGACCAACAACACGACAATAATGTTTGGCGTGGTGTTCAATGTGTTTTAACCAATGGTCCTGTTGCAAATTCAACCTTTCCAGCACGGAGATAACATGAGGCAATATACTGGCTTTACAGGGATGAATATTAGTTTTACCGGTCCATTCAACCACTCTTATGTATTCTTTCAGATTAATGGGTAAAGTATGCACTCTAATTATTCCTGAGAGCGAACTGACAGCTTGTTTCAGTTTTGTTTCATTATTTTCTGTTCGAACATCTTTTATACGTTGTTTAATGGAAGTATTGTCTGACTCATCAAGCTTTTCTGCGACTCTGGCTCTTATCGGGTTTAAATCAACAGACATTGCCTCACACTCTTGTGCGATATTTTCCATAGACAGACTGTCTGATGTTGGTCTCTGATGTTGGTCTTCACCCGCAAATTATTCCCGCCAATAATTATTCGCCGCAGCAACGGTTTGAAAATTTACCGCAATGACCTGTGCAGAAGCAATAAGGCTATCTGCATTGTCAGCATAGCCAGGTCGTAATTTCTTTCTAATTTCATCTGAAGGCTGAGTATACTTAACCCCCATTCTGGACATTTTTATGGCAAGTTGATAACCCGTTTGTGGTTCTGGTGTTATCAGACTTGTTAACCATTCATCGCTCATTATCTTTCTCCTAAAGGTTGTTGTTCCAAACAATACTATTCGTACGCGAAATGTTAGTCAACAAATAATTGTATTGTTAACCGTTTATGGGTGATAATACTTCTTAATCAATTGACCTGGAGAGTTCTTTGTCTATTGCCAAGTTAGATAATCAACTATGTTTCGCGCTCTACTCTGCCTCAAGCCGGATAACCGCAGTTTATCGACCATTGCTTGAACCGCTGGGCCTCACCTATACACAATTTGTGGTGTTGATGGGGTTGTGGCAACAGGATAATGTATCAATAAGCCAGCTGGCTGCAAAGGTAGAGCTTAGTAACGCTACAATGACACCGTTGTTGAAACGTCTGGAGCAAAAGGGATTAATCCATCGAAAATTATTACCCGACAATGAACGACAGAAAGCCGTTGTATTAACCGACGCGGGACGAAATTTATCAAAAAAAAGTGATGACATTACCAAAGCAGTGTTTTGTGCTACAGGGCTTACACTACAAGAAGCGAATAATATGATTAAATTATGTAAAAAAATTACCGCTTCCTGAAGTGCCGTCTGTAAAACACTTTTAACAGCTGATCGCTGACCTCAACCTGAAACGCTCTATTCCGTCCACTTGCTATCGCTGACGGACGTCCATACAATGATGAAAACAAACGAACAGCTATGAAGTTTTTTTAAGCTTAACGGCCTATATCATTGAAGACCAATCACTTACTAATAGAAGACTTGTTTTTATGCAAAGACTTGAGCTGCTTTAATAATTCTTTCGAATGCTTTTTGGGAGAGACATCCGCATAGTGTTTTACAATAATGCCTTCAGGATTAACAATAAAAGTCTGTCGACTGGCATGGGGCCATGGAAGAATACTGTCAACATCAAGTGCTTTAGTCAGCTTTTTATTCACATCGGCCAGTAATGTAAAAGGCATATTGTAGGTTTCGGCAAAGTCTTTATGTGACTCAACATCGTCATAACTCACACCCACAATATTTGTATTGAGTAACTGAAATTGAGCATAATCATCAGTAAAGCTTTGAGCTTCGATCGTACAACCTCGAGTTTTGTCTTTAGGATAAAAATAAAGTACTAACCAACTACCAAGGAACTCTTTGTTATTTCTCTCAACACCATGCTGATCCTGTAGTTTAAATTCAACTAATGGAACACCTTCCCACCGATTACTATTGGCAAAAACCTGAGTTGTTATACAGAAAAGAAAAAACGGAATTAATTTATTCATATTTAGCTACCCTGTGCATTATCTGTTTTGCTTTAACTTTACCTATGGCTATGGTTGTCGCTACGGTTATAACCATAAGTATTCATTATAAACCGCTTTGCTATTAAAAAATAGCAGGCAGTCGGCTAAACAGCTCTCATTGCGCAACTGCCAGCTTAAAACAGCATGTTTAAACTACTACTCTCTTTAAATCTCAACAGACATAAGATGAAAAAAGAAGAGATAAACTAAAAGAAGGCTACTGATGAAAGTGGTTATCTGGAAAAACCTGTTAACAACATTATGAATTATTGTCCGCCTTCTTTTTTGTTCTCCGGTGAGATAATTTTCCATTTCCAGGCCAATTTTTCTTTCACGTTTTTAAAGAGCTGTCGTTTGCTAGGCACATCTATGACGTTACCTTCTATTTCCATAGCAATGGTCCTCAAAGCCCTTGGCAATAGAATTCTGGCCCGATTTTTGGCGTTTTCTTTAGCTTTTAGAAACAATTTTTTCTCATCGAAGAATTTTAGCCGGTTGACTAAGTATTTGTTGTAAGGTGTTCTGGGGATTCTTATTCTTTTCTCTGTTACTTTTTTCTCAGGCATATTGGAATCAGTCATTTTTTTCCCTTTTTATCTTTTTGATTTCTTAAATTTTCAATTTTAATTCTGATTTATTTCAATAAGAAAAAACTGGTCAACAACATGAGACAGCCAAAACAAAACAACCTGTAAGAAGAGTCATTCTGTTTTGCTTCAACGACCAGAAAGCTTTCGCTTTTTTACGGCTCAGGCGTTAGTTGGGTCTGGGGGCTTATGTCCGCCATTTCCGTAAATCCTTGTGACCTCGTTTTCTCAAACTCGGTTATGACAGATTTAATCGGGCGCTTATCGATAACGGATAAAACACCGGTCGACTGTTCAAAAAACAGGCGAGCGAGTACGCCGTAAAATCGTTGTGTTTATTGAAAACACACCTTTTTAAGGATTAAAGCTGTCTAAAGACGATTGAAAATGGGTTTAAATTGAAATAATGCAGGCACAAACAAGCCCTGAAAAATTCAGTTTAAAAGCCTTTTTGATGAATTATCCTGAGTACTTTTTTCTTAAAAAACAGAAGGTTAGGCGTAATATATGGAACTGAGTGATAATAAAGGAAAAGTGATTTTTTTGACACCTTTGAAGGTGTCTGAGAAAACGAGGTCGCGCTATTGGCAACGACGTTGTATTATGTCCATAAGTCATTTTATTAATCTCTGGTTAGGGAGATGAATTAATGGCCAGTTTGTCCGAGAGTTTGAGCCTCTCTTTCAAGCGAGCCGCCGATCGAAAGGTTGGCGGTTTTACCCTGAGCCTGTCTGGACTACGCTGAACACACCGACAGGTACAAACCTTTCTAACGCTTTTTGAGCAAAATAACCATAGCACAATTCACTTTGTAGCTAAAGCAATTTTGTGGAAAAATATTTTTTATTTTTTGATCATTTATTTTTTCTTTTTTATGAAAAAAAGATGAAGCAACATTTCAACTCTGTTCAGTCACTTACTGTGACTATGAACAGTGAGAAAATCATATTTCATCAAAATGGTCGCCCGATTAATTTTGTATTATTACTGTCTTAACAGATTTATTATTTTTAGTTCTTTTATCTGTTTTATCAGTAGCCTGGCTGAAAAAATCACATAGCTGATAAATAATATTCCAATAAAAATATCAACAAATATTCTATCGATCCCTGTAAAAGATGACACAAAGCCAGCCAGCGCATAACCACCGTAGCCTAAAATTGATAGCCCCACTAGATAAGTAATGCAAATTAGTATTATACCCTTGTTCATTGGTTTTCCCTGATTTTATCCCACCAGAACATTATCTGGTTAAGTTGTTGATGAAAAGTTTTTGGTGTTTTTAAACAAAAAAAGCGGACTGTAAAAAAATGGGGCATTATTATCTTCCCGGATTTTTTGTTCATTCTGACGCTTCTCTCTCTTATTTTCAACAGAGATTGGCTCGTTGGCTTGTGCGAGATCCCCCATAGTCTGAGCGCTCTGCGATGAATAAAAGTCAACTGAAGCTAATCACAGATGAAGCGTTTAAAGAAATTTATGGTTATCGAACCAGACTCATAATTATGGCAGCAGAGGTTTCAGGTTTTCCACCGTAGTGCCGTTTAAATGCAGCGTTCATTTCTGCACGACTGGCATAGGGATTAAAATGTGGGTTGAGGTTTGGGTCTACAACCGACATTGATTAGATCAAGAAGTTAAAATTTTGATTTTTATATAAACGTTTTGCATCGCCACCGAGTAAGAAGATCACTTTTTTCCTTAAGTCATCCA
>JADGFG010000059.1 GCA_016743995.1 Kangiellaceae bacterium
CCAGCTGAAGCCCCTGATGTTAGTGAAAAATTAAATAACCAGGATACTCAGTCATATCGATGGCAGTTACAGTTTGAAGCTAATGAGGATTTAACCTTCAACTTAGCGCTAGATGGCTTAAGTTCAGAGAGAATGCCTGTTTTAGGCATTAACAGGACCGACTCTTTTGGTGCGATAAAAGCACCTTATAAAACAGGGGTTGATGATGTTTCATGGGGAGAGCAAGGGTATGAAAAGAGAGAGATACTGGGTACTCATTTAAATATTGATTATGAGTTCAATAACGATTATTCAATTCGTTCAATTAGCGCTTATCGTAAAACTGAAATAAATTATTCCAATGATACTGATTATTCGCCCCTCGATTTTTTGACTATTCGTTACGATGATGAATATAAGCAAAGTACACAAGAATTTCAGCTGATTTCACCTGATGATGGAAATTTTAATTATGTATTGGGCTTATATTATTATATGCAAGATTCTTATAGTCGAAGAAATGCAATCACCGGTAATGCGGCATATTTTTTTAAAACACTACCCGGAGGCGGCGCATTGAGTACTGGAGAAGTAGAAACTCAAAGTCTTGCCTTTTATATGAGTGGTAGTTACCTGCTCAATGAAAATTGGGAGTTAGGTTTGGGTTTACGGTATTCAGATGAACGTAAAGAAATAGACTGGCAGTTGGATGGTAGTCGCTCAGGTATTTTTGCCATTGGGAGTACACCGGCCGGTGGATATCTTGATTCTCGAAAAGAAGATAATCTCTCGCCGACCTTGAGTTTAAGCTATGCGTTTAATGAAGCTTCACAGGTTTATGGAAAGTTTTCAAGTGGCTTTAAGTCTGGTGGTTTTAACATGGATATGGTTACGCAGGCTGATTTGGACGCCGGTGTGGCTTTTGAAACTGAAACAGCAGATAGCTTTGAAGTAGGCTTTAAATCTAACTTGTTGAGCAATAAACTATCCTTAAATGTTGCTGCTTTCTCAACGGAGTACAGTGATTACCAGGTTAATCAGTTTTTTGACCTTGGGTTTGATGCTGCAACAGGTACACAATTAACCGCAATTAGAATAACTAATGCTGCCAAGGTTGAGAGCAAAGGTTTAGAAATTGAAAGTCGTTATAAACTTACCAATAATTTTACTATTCTTGGTTCATTAGGGTTTTTAGATGCCACATTTAAGGATTTCCCCGGTGGAGTTTCCAAACTTTCAATACCTTCTGACCCTGGCAGTCGTAAAATTGCTGTTAATGCGGCGGGAAACAGTTTACCGTTAGCAGCTGACTTTAATGCGGTATTAGGTTTTCAGTATTATGAGAATGTAGTTGCACTAAAAAGTGACTTACTGCTCAGGTTGGATTTTACTCATACCAGTGATTATTACACGACCGTTGAAAATGAACAATCTCGAATGGTTAATGGTCAACATGCTTTAGTTTTCTCCCTTCATCCTGAGTCTTATGGTCAATCTGCACAAATTCCTTATGGACATGTCGATGCTTACACATTAGTTAATGCTCGAATTGGTCTTATTGGTGACGAGGAAAACTGGCAGGCTTATTTATGGGGTCGTAATTTAACTGACGAGCGCCAAACAGTGGATAGTTTTAGAGAATTTTTTGGGACTTTGGTAGATACACCAATGACACCTCGAACTTATGGTGTTGAAGTGAGTTATAGGTTTTAATGACCTTATTGGCCAAAAATAGCTTAAATTAAAAAACAAGCGACCGAAATCGCACCTTGCCAGCGATCAATCTAGGCGCAGATGCCATTACTATTTCGATGGTCAAGGTTGGTCCCCAGTGAAGTCATATCTTCAGAGTAATTATCAAAAGCTATTTGGCAAAGTGACCTTACAAAAAACCAACTGCAATGTCTACAAGTACAACTTAACTCCCTGCCAACGGAGAAAAATCACCTGGATTTTGGCACTGCAAAAAAGGTGCATTAGTATCATGTCACCGAGCAGGTGTGCGTGCTCGATGGTGATTCGCGATTAAGCATCATGGTATGACTAGTTTCTTGAGCCTTCACTATAACAAGCAAAATTACGTCCGCTAATAAAATTACTCCTCTTGTGATCTTAATTCCTCCGTAAACACAGATAAACCAAGGTTGCCCTCCTGTTTTTCTCATTGTGCATCATCATTACCAAAGATTGCACCATTCGTGATAGAAGGTAGTGAATGCCGTGAGATAGACTAATAAACTGAATTTACTCGTTTTTTGCTGAGCAAAACCTGATGGACACATTAAAACAACGACTTTTTAAGGGTGACTTGTGATGTATTTGTTTAACATCAACCATGGTATTTTTTTCTATTTAAAGCAATTTTCTCATAAGCTTGCCTTACTCGGTTTGCTTGTAACCATGAGCGGCTGTGGTGGAGGTAGCTCCAGTGGCACGCCCACACCTGTGACGACTACACCGGATACCATGGCACCGGTCATCACACTTAATGGTGAAAGCACTATCACCTTAATTCAAGATAATGCATATATTGAGCAAAGTGCGACAGCGACGGATGATAGAGATGGCAATGTTGATGTCATTATCAGTGGCACAGTTGAAACCAGCACACCGGGTCATTATGTAGTGACTTACCAAGCAATAGATGCAGCGGGAAACAGCGAAAGCATTACTCGAGAAGTCTCGATTGTTTTACCTGCTGATACCACGGCACCTGTGATTACGTTAAAAGGCTCAAAAAACCTCACGGTTGCACAAGGAAGCACTTATGTTGAACAGGGTGCGACAGCGACCGATGCGCGTGATGGCAACGTTTCATTTAGCGTTTCAGGTGCTGTGAATTCAAATCAAGTCGGTCAATATACATTAACGTATACCGCAAGAGATAAAGCAGGCAATCAATCCCAAGTGGTTCGCTGGGTGACGGTGGCCGACACCACTGCACCAGTGATTACCTTGCAAGGTGCAAACAATCTCTCGCTTCCCCAATGGAATGCCTATGTAGAACAAGGCGCCACGGCCAATGATACCACTGATGGCAATGTATCCGTTGTCATCAGTGGCACGGTGGACGCCAGAACTCAGGGCAGTTACACCCTGACTTACAGCGCTGTCGATGCTGCTGGCAACCAAGCAAGCATAATCAGAACCATTGATGTTAACCCGCAAAGACCTTTTATCACCACGTGGAAAACCGATAACTCAGGTGCCACGCCTTCCAATCAGGTTATGATTAACACAGGTGGAAGTGGCTATAACTACCAGGTGGATTGGGGGGATGGTGGTCCAGTAGCTAATAATGTGACAGGTGATATTACCCACACTTATGGCGCTGCTGGAACCTATCAAATCAGCATTACCGGGCAGTTTCCGAGGATAGTATTTTCAGCCAATGGAGCGGATAACAATAAACTTCTAACGGTTGACCAGTGGGGCGATATTGAATGGATGTCCATGGAGAGTGCATTTTCAAGCTGCAGTAATCTTACGGTTAATGCCGTTGATGCGCCGAACTTAACTTTTGTCACCAGCATGGCAGGGATGTTTTCCGGAGCAATTCAATTTAACAGCCCCATTGGGCATTGGGATGTATCTTCGGTGAGGGATATGACCCCCATGTTTAACTACGCCCAAGCGTTCAATCAAGACATTGGTGGTTGGGATGTGTCTTTAGTTACGAGTATGAACAGAATGTTAGATTCCTCAGGTTTGTCCGATGCTAATTACAACGCCTTATTGATCGGTTGGAGTGCGCTGCCTGCTTTGCAATCAGGTGTGACTTTGGGTGCCGGCTTCAACCAGAGTTCAGGGGCTGGTGCGATGGCAAGGGCTGATATCATTAGTAATTATGGTTGGACGATTATCGACATTGCGCCGCCACCGCTTTATTAACCGTTGCCGGTAATGATGTGATAAAGGAGCCCCTGATAAATTTAGGGGCGCTTCTCGTTAGCTCCTAACTGTTAACGGCAAAATAATTAAATTGGACGATTGCACAGGTTTATTTTTAGTTTCCTAAAATGCTATCGCTGGTTTCTTGTTAGATAGTATGCAAACTCACGTATGATGCCTAATTACGCCTGTCTAACCCTCTTGTTGTCAACGTTTCAGTAAACACATCTGTTTTTCCACGCTGCATCATCATTACCAAAGATTGCATCATTCGTGATAGAAGATAGTGAATGCCGTGAGATAGACTAATAAACTGAATTTACTCGTTTTTTTAAATATGAAAAGTCGTTCGAGAAAGTATTAACGGATCGAATTGACTGACGACCTGTTTTCGGATTAGATTTGGTCTTGATGAGAGGTGTTTATGAAATTATCAGATCAAATCAACCTATTAGCTATTTGAAAGCTCATGCAGCAGAAGTTGTGTGTAACCTGTCGACTTAAATGGAGCCGTTGGTGATGGCTCAAAACGGCGAGGCCAAGGCTGTAATGCTGGATATTAAAAGCTATGAGCATACGCAATAGACCATGGCGTTGCTTAAGGTGTTGGCACTGGAGCTAGCGACAGCTCGACGAAGGCAAATTTCAGCCTGCAGGTGGTGGTGTTGCCAAACTTCGTAGCCGGAGCAAGAACTGCTAATGAGTTACTAGCTCTTTTTCACTGACGATGCAGCTAACGATCTTGAAGATTTATACGACTCTATCGAATCTCATGATGCGCCCGAAAAAGCTGATTACGTTCTCGACAAAATCGAGGAGACATTTTCAAGCCTGGCTGATATTCCAGAGCGCGGGGCTTACCCAAATGAGTTGCTCGCCGTAGGTCTGCGAGAGCATCGAGAACTCTACTTCAAGCCCTACTGTATTATCTTTTGAGTAATTGGAAAGCATGTTTACATAATGGTGATCGCAGATGGCCGCCGTGATATGCAATCTCTTCTCCAGAGTCGCTTGCTCCAAGCATAAATCATTGTTATGTCTGATCTTCGAGGCGTAGACGATTTTTCTCAACTCCAGATTAAACGCTGCGCTATCTACTCCCGCTCATCCGTAGAAAAAGACAATCGTGATCCTTTTGACTCTGTGTGTGCAGTTTATGGCTTGCGTGGAATCTATCGGCTCAAATAGCTAAAGGCTGGTGGCTGGTCGATATCATTTATGAGGACAGGGATTATTCCGGCGAAATATATTTAAAACAATTAATTAGAATAGGTCGTTGCAAAAAAATACCTTACCAAACAAAAATAACCTGACATAAGCCACAAATATTCGACGTCGGATTGTATGTTGCATCATTTATGTTATCGATTGCATCAAATGTGATATCCCCTTTTTCTTCAGTACCTTATTCTGCTTCGAGATAAACGTATCGAATATCCCTATCGATACATACCCGCATTGTTTCGATACCTCGGAGTTAAATATGAAACGAAATCTTAAGTTGTACCTGGTAGTACCATCACTGGTTTTAATGATTAGTGCCTGTGGAGAAAATGGTAAGGTTCATGTTGTTGAGGAATTAGAAACAAACCAGGCACCGAGGGCCACCGATGTGGCGATCGCTGATGACAATGGTGGTGTTGCCCGAGTAAATGACACCTTGACCGCTAGTTACGTTTACCTTGATACGGAAAGCGATGCAGAAGGAGACTCTAGGTTTCAATGGTTACGGGATGGAGAATCGATAGAGGGAGCGACCGATATTACCTATACGGTGATGGCTGAAGACAGTGGCAAAGATCTAGTTTTTACAATAAGGCCAATGGCTGCCTCAGGAACTAGTGAAGGCATAACACATAACTCAGAGGCGTTATTCATTAATAATAGCGCACCCAGCGTAAAGAGTGTTGGCGTGACCGATGACAGCAACGGTGAATTGGCTATTGGCACCGTGTTAACGGGGCATTACACGTTTATAGATGCCGACGGTGATACGGAAGGTAATTCCATTGTTCGATGGTTACGTGCAGGGGTTGCTATTGAAGGTGCTACCGACATGACTTACACATTGGTAGCCGGTGATGTATCGGCACCCATTACCTTTGAAGTAATTCCCGTGGCAGAGCAAGGCGAATTGACGGGCACCGCAGTGGCATCTGCCAGTGTGGTAGTTGCCAACCGTGCACCTATCGTTAATAACGTTAGTATTACTGACAGTAACGGCGGTGATGCACTGGTCGGTGATCGTTTAGTGGGAGTTTATAACTATTCCGACGCGGAAACGGATCCTGAAGGTTCATCCACTTTTCGTTGGTTGCGTGGTGCGGATGTTATCGTTGATGCTACCGCGAATGCCTATGAGTTGACGGCACAAGACAGTGGCCAAACTATTCGTTTTGAAGTCACACCGGTTGCCGATAGTGGCACCCAAGTGGGAAGTGTTGTTTTATCCGATGCGGTGACTGTGAGCAACAGCGCACCGACGGTTAGCGGAATTGGTATTAGTGATGTTAACGGTGGCAATGTCCTCGTCGGTGATCAATTAACCGGAACCTATACCTTTGTCGATGCCGATGGTGATACACAAGCCTCGTCGTCTTTTCGCTGGTTACGTGATGGTGCAGCCATTACCAATGAAACTGGTTTAGATTATATCTTGGTCGCGGCGGATGCCTCGGCACAAATTACGTTTGAAGTGACACCGCGAGCGGCCACTGGAACGACTGAGGGTAGTGCAACGGTATCAAGTGCTTTAGTCGTTAATAACAGTGCCCCTGAGGCGACCAATGTTGACATCACTGATGATAATGGTGGCGACCTTGTCGTAGGTGATACATTAACGGGTCAATACAGTTACAGTGATGTGGAAAATGATGCGGAGGGTATATCCACTTTTCGCTGGTTACGAGATGGAAGCGCTATTAATGGTGCAATCGCTTCTACCTATGTTGTTGTACAGGCTGATAGTGGTAACTCACTATCATTTGAAGCCACTCCCGTCGCCGCTAGTGGTACCAACATGGGAAATGCTGTTAGCTCTGCGGTGGTAACTGTTGTTAACAGTGCACCCACAGCGACTGGAATTGGAATCAATGATGCTAACGGTGGTAATGCCCTGGTTGGTGATCAATTAACCGGAACCTACACCTTTGTTGATGCGGATGGTGATGCTGAAGGTGTGTCTACCTTTCGTTGGTTACGAGATGGCGCAACCATTACCAATCAGACCGGTTTAGATTATACCTTGGTCGCTGCGGATGCCTCGGCACAAATTAGCTTTGAAGTGACACCACTGGCGGCCAGTGGCGTTTTCCTTGGTAGCTCATCTGTATCTGGTGCTTTAGTCGTCGACAATAGTGCTCCCGTGGCGGCTAATGTTGTTATCAGTGATGACAATGGTGGTGACCTTGTCGTAGGGGATTCATTAACCGGTCAATTCGATTACAGCGACGTGGAAAATGATGCGGAGGGCACATCCAGTTTTCGCTGGTTACGCGGCGGCAATGTTATTAGTGGTGCAACCAATTCCACCTATGTGGTTGTGCAGGCTGACAGTGGTAACTCACTGTCATTTGAAGCTACTCCGGTAGCCGTTAGTGGTACCAACACGGGAAATGCTGTTAGCTCTGTGGCGGTAAACGTTGTCAACAGCGCAGCCATCGCGAGCAATGTCAATATCAGTGATGATAATGGCGGTAGTATTGTAATGGGTGACCACTTAACGGGCAGTTATAACTACAGTGATGTTGATGGTGATGTGGAGGGGAGCTCTACCTTTCGTTGGTTGCGCGATGGCGCGGCAATTAGCGGCGCTACTCAATCAACCTACTTAATTACTACCGCCGATTTAGGTGTGCAAGTGACGTTTGAAGTCACACCGGTGGCGGCAACCGGCGTGCTCGGTGGTGTTGCATCGGTATCCGCTGCGATTACCGGTATCAATAGTGCACCGATGGCAACTGCTGTCGATATTACTGGCGATAACGGTGGTAATACGAAGACGGGTGACAGTTTGGCGGGAAGTTATAGTTATAGTGATGTTGATGGGGATGTGGAAGGTTCGTCTACCTTTCGTTGGTTGCGCGACGGTACGGCGATTAGCGGTGCAACTCAATCAAATTATTTAATTACTGCCGCTGATACGGGCTTCGAAGTGACGTTTGAAGTCACACCAGTGGCCGTAACCGGCTCCCTAACAGGTGATGCTTCAGTATCAGAGTCTATTACGGTCATCAACACTGCACCAATAGTGACCGCAGTGAGTGTAAATGATGTTAATGGCGGCAATACGGTAGTGGGTGACAGTTTATCGAGCAGTTATGCTTATAGTGATATTGATGGTGACCTCGAAGGGGCTTCCACATTACGTTGGTTGCAAAATGGGTCGCCAATTGCCGGGGCTACTGGCAGTAATTATATCGTGAGCGTTGCCGACGTTGGTTCAGCCATTAGTGTCGAAGTAACGCCAGTGGCCATCAGCGGTGTGATAAGTGGCAGCGCGGTAACCTCAGCGTCCATTGCCGTGGTTAATAGCGCACCGACGATTACAGAAGGGACATCTATCACCGTTAATATGGATGAAGATGCTTCACCTACCGCATTTTCGTTGACCCTTAATGCAACGGACCCCGAAGGGGATGGGTTGACCTGGTCGGTTGCAAGCAGTGCAGCTCACGGCCAAGCAACTGCTTATGGAACAGCAGCATCACAGTCTATCTCTTATGTACCTAGCATAAACTACTTCGGCACGGACAGCTTTACCATTCGAGTGACTGATGCTAGAGGGGGGATGGATACCATCTCCGTCAACGTTGCCATTGCGCCACAAAACGATGCGCCGGTAATCACCAGTTCACCGGCTACAACGATGAGCGAGGCTGGTTACTTTTATTTTACTCCGTATATCTACGATGCGGACGGCACTGATCAACATTCATTTAGTATCAGTAATCAACCGTCTTGGGCATCTTTCAATACCAGCACAGGCGTACTGAATGGTCTGCCAGGTCATGCCGGTGTTGGAACATATAACGATATTCAAATCACAGCAACAGATAATGGTACCAGTCCTCTTAGTGGTAGTATTACATTCTCACTGCAGGTGGTGGATGATGTTGCGCCGACACTAAGCAGTTCCGTGCCGAGTACTGGAGCGACTAACGTATCGCCAGCGAGTTCTGTGCTAAAACTTACAGCTGTATTAAACGAACCGCTGGCTGCAGGGAGTGTTAATGGCAGCACCTTTACCCTTGAAAAAACCAGTGGTGGCACAGTACCTGGCACCGTTACCCACATCGGAGCAAGTAACGATACAGCGGAATTTATCCCTTCTGTTGATCTTGAGTTTCATACCCAGTACACGGCAACACTGACCACCGGTATTACCGATATCAACGGTAATCAACTACAACAGCCAATTACTTGGAGTTTTACCACAGGCCCGTTAGTGACGGCTTTATATTCGGCGGCACAAAACTGGAATTATTACGTAAACAACGACGGTATTGATCGAGCAAATGCCTCCAATACCAGCTGCGATGCTACACAGACGGGTGGTTATTATAAATGTATTCATGGTGGCGAAGCACGCACCGTTGATGTGCCGGGTTACAACAGTTGTACCAATCTTACAGCAACAGATACACTGGGTGCATTTGATTGGTATTGTGATGCCTCGACCACACCGGTTCGAATGGTATCGAAGGGTCTTAAGTCAGACAAAAATCTATCGGATTTGTTGGATTTTGCAACACCGGCCTGGTTGTTAAACTCGGTGGCGGTTGTAGATGGCGTCACTCCGTTATTTACGACATCGGCTGCCCAGTGGTGGAGCAATCCAATTACCGAAGCCAATAATGGCGGCGATCTCTATAACTCTGGAGATATTTATATTGTTACCGCCGATTCCAATTCTTTCTTTCAAATTGGATCGAGTAACATCGCGTTGGTCGTTCAACCGGGTGTTAGTATTTCTCGCGACGGGGAGATTCTTAGAGCCAGGTTTAACAAAAATTTCCTATGGCTTGAAGGAGAGGTTCATATGACCGGTTCCAGCTTTGTATGGGGCATTTACTGGATTGATGTTGATTTTTCAGTGATACGCAATATGGGTATAACAGGCGGGCACCGCTCATTTCATTTGGCCAGTTCAACTAACAATAAGCTAACCAATATTATCGCCGCTGAAAATATACATGCCACCAGTGTTGGTATTGAAATGGTCGACTCTTCTTACAACAACCTGTCAAATATCAGTGTTTATAATAGTGGTCTAGCAATTACTCTCTCTAATTCCGACAATAACAATTTTTTAAACAGCATCGTTGCCAATAATGATAATTATATTTCAGGGATCACGCTTGATAACTCATCAAATAATGCGCTCTCTGCCATAAATTATGTTAATAATGGCGGCTATTTTTATGTGCAAGCTGGTTCAGATAACAACATCCTATCGAGTGTTGCCGTGGTAAATTCCTCACATACAGGGCTTTATTTAGGCAGCAATAACAACACTGTTTCAAACATAGTTTCTGCTCACAACGGTAATGATGGTACCCTATTAAGTAATTCTTCAGATAATATGTTTACCGGCCTCTACAAAACCGGCAACAATGCACGCTACGATTGCTATGCTAACTCAGGACCCAATCAGGGGCTGGATCATATTACCTGTGCGAATAACGGCTGGTCGGATGCTACGCTGACCACTGGCATCACTCTGGCATCCTCCTTTGTGGGTAATGTCACCACAGATGATACTGTTAACACCAGCGATACTAACGGCACGGCAACCTACGCCACTTCCCTTGATTGGCTCTCGTTTGAAAACCCTTATCGCAGTTGGAGTATTGATGACACGTTATTGAGTACAAGCACACAAGGTTGGTGGCGCAGTGGCAATGGGCGTATCGTGGATTGGTCATTACTGGCGACGGATAATGTCATCAGAGCGGTTTTAAGCAAGCGGCTCACCGGTGATGTTGCCAATACCATTACCCACAGTTGGAGTGACGGATCGACAGTGACTTATCTACGTGATGCTATCGAGATAGAAGGTGATGGCATAGGCAATGACAATAGCTTGTGCGAATCTAATGAGAGCTGTCTTTATACACCCAATATTGGCGCTTATCAGGGGCACGGCGTCTTGCAGTCTGCTGGGATATTCACTGACGGTGATGGTACGATCACGAATGTCACGTTGATGGAATATTCTATTAACGGTTATTAAAAACAGAAAAGGAGCCTTTCCTCTAGATTCATCGTAGGAGGGGCTGACTGTGATGGTGATAGGGTCGGTGATAACACGGATCCTACTCGTTGTCCTGAAGCAGGGACTTTTAATCTAGATTCAGCGGTATATAGCATCAGCGAAAATGGCGCGTCAGTGAGTATTAATGTTGTAAGAACGGCTGGTGATTTTGGTGACGTGTCTGTTGATTATGCTTTGCAAGATGGCACTGCGTCTGCCTCGTCCGACTATGAATTTAAAACAGGCCAGTTAGTTTTTGCCCAAGGCGTATTGAGCCAAAACCTTGTGATTAATATTCTGGACGATAGTATTTATGAGGGTGATGAAAGCTTTGTTGTCAGCCTGAGTAATTTAACAGGGGGCGGCACACTTGGCTTAATTGTATCGGCAACTGTTACTATTGAAGAAGATGAAGCGGTTCCGCCTACGGGTAATATTGGATTTGAAAATACAGAGCAATACGTTAATGAAAACGGCCCTGCTTTTAGTCTTAACGTGATTCGAAGTGGTGGCAGTGCCGGTGAAATCAGTGTGGATTATCATCTGGTTGACGCTACTGCGGTTGCAGGCAGTGATTACGTGATGACCACAGGTACTCTGACTTTTAAGGATGGTGAAACCAGCAAAGCCATCACGATTAATTTAATTAATGATGAACTCTACGAACCTACAGAAAGCTTTTCCGTGCAACTGTCTAATCTTCAATTAATATCTGGTCATGCTAACCCGGCATTTTCTAATCGTTCAACGAATGTTCAGATTTTAAATGATGAGCCAGCGCCCGCGGCAGGTGTGTTAGTAATAGAAAACTCAATTTATACGGTTGCCGAAAATGGAGGTTCGCTTACCATTAATGTTGTTCGCTTAAATGGTGATGCGGGTGAGGTGAGTGTGAAGGTTGCTACTTTGAATGGAACGGCAACTGCTGGTGAAGACTTTGTTGCATTAAATCAAACCATCAGCTTTGCTGCGGGTGAAACTTCAAAAACAGTGACCATTAATATGAGTGATGATAGTGTTTATGAAGCGAATGAGAACTTTTCAGTCCAGCTAAACAATGTGGTGGGAACAACGCTCGGTCAGCAATTTGTTTCTACGGTCACTATTATTGAAGATGATAGAGCACTTGTTGCGGGCGCATTTCAATTTAGCGGTGCTGAGTATCTTGCCAATGAAGAGAATGCCACGGTATTACTTACCGTTACCCGAACCAACGGTAGTGACGGAGTTGTATCTGTTGAATTTTCGACAACCGACGGCAGCGCTCTGGCGGTAGATGATTACCAATCGGAAAGTAGAGTACTGACTTTTCAAGATGGTGAAACCAGTCAAACGGTGACGTTAAATATTATGCAGGATACGTTGTACGAAGGGGATGAAACTTTTAATGCGGTTTTATCTAATCCTGTGGGTGGTGCGGTGTTAGTGAACCCAAATACAGCAGTCATAAAAATTGTTGATAATGATCCTGCTCCTTTGGCCGGCACTTTTCAATTTAGTGGTAACCAATATTTGGTGAACGAAAATAAGGTCAGTGTATTGATTACGGTAAGCCGAATAAATGGCAGCTATGGCGTAGCGACGGTAGATTTATCAACCCTTGATGTAACGGCTAAGGCAACGGAGGATTATCAGGCCGAGGTGAGAACATTAACTTTTCAGGATGGTGAAACCAGCCAATCAGTTTCAGTCACTATTATTGACGATACGCATTATGAAGGTGATGAGACTTTTAATGTGGTTTTATCCAACGCGACTAATAATGCAACTTTAGCTGAAACGGCAACCGCCAAGGTAACAGTTATTGAAAATGACCCAATGCCGCCTGCGGGAAAATTACAGATGCGTAGTGAACATTTTTCAGTCAGTGAAGACGCAGGTTCAGTTGATATTGTGGTTGAAAGAGTGGATGGCAGTTACGGCACAATCACTGTTGATTATTCGGACGGTGATGGCACTGCGCTTAAAGATAGTGATTATTCGATTGTCAATGGTCAGTTGAGCTTTGCTGATGGTGAGACCCGTAAAACGATTATTATTGATATTTTAGAGGATAAAGTGAATGAAACGCTTGAAACATTCACTGTCACTTTAAGTCATCCTGTTAATACAACATTAGAGACTATAAAAGTGGCGACAGTTTCTATTGTTGATAATGATACAACACCAACACCAACACCAACACCAACACCAACACCAACACCAACACCAACACCAGCGCCTGTAGCTGTACCTGAAAAGAGTGGTGGTGGTTCTATTGCCATTTGGGGGTTGATGTGGTTAATAATGCTTAGAGTGTTTAAAGCGCAAAAAAACGCAGGGAAGCGTTAGATTTAGAAAAGAGCTAGATTTAAAACGTAATTAATATTCATTAATATTTTGACTCGTTGAAGTTCATTCGAAGTGACTAATAGCCTGTACTCAACCTTTTAATTAAAGCGATAAGGTTGGGTACAGGCCATGATTAATACCAGTCGAAAATTATCGTTTTGTCAATGTAACCTCTGGCTCAGCGTAAGCGACTTTCTTAATCGTACTTTTTTCTTGTCGTAGCAATTCTGCGGTTTATGTAATGGCATTAATGTTAATCGTTATTAAGCAAAATAAAGTAGTGATAGATACGCAATACAATTTTAATTCAATGAGTTTTGCAATCGCCCGCCATGAAATCTCTTTGCGAGATGTGTTTATTTGGGATGGTCTACTGTACAACGAATATGCGGCGTTACAACATAAATGCTAACTATTGAAGTTTCAGTTAAAACTATTTGTAAGTCATTTTGCTAAAATTGAGTGCTAGTTTTCTTGAATAAAACAAAGATTAGTTTTTTTGAGCTTTGCAGCGAAAAAATACTCAAAAATTAACTAAATTACCCATCAAATATGGAATGAACGATGCCTATACTAACTTACAATAAGCGATTCAGTATACCATTTCGAGCATCACAAATAGGCAGCGATGACCCTGATGATGTTGGTGCTTGAGGTGTAATTGAGGCTTGTTATTCATGAGAAACTGCTCAGGAAGTGTTAAGCTTAATGGTAGGGGATTTTATGGGAGAAAATGCGGTGTTTGTTATTGCAGTCAATGCATGTAATAAAAGGCGCTATGGAGTGCAAAGTTAGCCAGGCGCCTGATTAATGAAGAAAATGTCCCCTTCAGGTAATGAAGTGCCGTTATTGGTTAACTTGACTTGTCAAGGTGATATTTTAAATTTGATTCACCGAAATTTAGTTAATCATGAAACAGGATTACATGGTAAATTTTCCTGACGAGGAATTTAGAGACATAGCGAGAGTATTTCAAAACGCTGGGGAGCAAATTGATAGTAGAGTATTCAGCAAAGCTAGAAACACAATAGCAAATTTAGTGTCGCATAGTATTTGTAACAAGCAAACGCATATATCAAGAAAATTAAGAAATGAACTTATTTGCAAATTTGGAAATAGTAGTGTTATAAGACACGCGAAATATGGGTAGTTAGAATCAGGTCTCTTTATTTAAGCGAAAACCTGTACTATTGTAAGATTTCTTTAGTTGGGTTGGCCAATCATGTCACTTTACATGAAGAACTTATGAGTTGTTTATCTTAATAAAAGATGAGTTGGAGTGTTACTTTTTGTATTGTCATTGGCCTGTTGTTTCGTATTTAATCAAAGCGGTTAATTTTCGTTTAACCTTATTGTTCGTATCCTATTTATGTTTTCATTGTTCCAGCCTTCAATCAGCTGATATTTTTGTTAAAGCAAACTTACAAAAAAAGGATGTTAGCCATCTTTTAGAGATCTACACTCCAAAATCGATTGAAGCAGCCAACTTAGAAAGAGCAAAAAGGCTATTTGAAACACCTTCATTGTTTAAAAAAAATAATAAAGGCTCTTTGCTTTTAGGGGACTCTAAATATGGTTACTGGATAAAAGGGCGTGTACTAACTACACAAAATTCTCCTTCAAACGTCGTTATCAGATTGATTTATAATCATTATAAAGAGGCGGCATTTTTTGTAAAAAAGTTGAATGGAGAGCTCTCTGGTGAAATGAGCTATAGTGTGTCAGAGGGTAACCAGAAATTAAGAGATAATAAACTCGCTTATAGCCTTAATTTGGATAGTCCCATTGTTGAATTCTTGATCTATGTGCAACCGCAAGGTGTCTCTTATAACGTATACAATATTCACGTAAATTTGCAAACGTTAGAAAACTACGATAATGACAAGTTATCGGATCTACTATTTTTTAGTTTAGTTTTCGGCTTCCTTATTGCCATGTTTATTTACAATCTGATTATTTACATTTATGTTGGTTATACTCCTTATTTATACTACTGTGCTTATTTAGCTAGTTTGTTATTGATTGAAATTAGTGCAACGGGTTTTGGCTATATCACCTTTTTGGATTTGTCCTCTGAGACAATGATTAATGTCTTAGCTATTGCACCGGCAATAGCGTTTGTTAGTATTTTACAGTTTGGTCGAGTTATTCTCAGCCTAAATACTTATAGTATAAAAATCGATCGGTTTTATAAGGGCTTACAATTAGTCGGTTTGTTGTCACTTCCCCTGGTTTTTACAAGTTTTGGAAAAGTTTATGCTTGGCTATTACTCGCTCAAATAGTCTGCGTGAGCAGTTTGGGGGTTGTTGCCTGGAATATACATAAAAAAAATAAACAAGCTGGCGCATTAGCTTTTTCCCTTTCGTTTCTTGTTATTGCGTTAGGTGCCATTTTACATGTTGCTTTGGAAATTTTTCCTGGCGAATACTTATTCAATTCAAGTGTTTACCAGAGTGTCTATCAGTGGAT
Organism: Kangiellaceae bacterium; assembly: GCA_016743995.1. GTDB lineage: Bacteria > Pseudomonadota > Gammaproteobacteria > Enterobacterales > Kangiellaceae > Aliikangiella. The sequence continues at coordinate 15,927 of JADGFG010000059.1, forward strand.
GGAGCATAATGTCTTTGTTATTGCATCAATGATTGAAATGATGATGCTTTCAGTCGTGTTGTCCTCTTTTATTCGAAAAGCCGAAATTGATAAGCGATTGGCGCAAGAAGGTAGATTAGAAATGTTAAGTCAGTCTTTGGCATTAAAAGAGCAATATTCTTTACAGCTAGAAATTGATGTAAAAGAGCGAACTAAAGAGCTTAATGAAAGTAACCTTGAGTTAAAAAAATTACAACAATTAAGAGACCGTTTTTTTAGTTATGTGAGTCATGAGTTTCGTTCTCCATTGACATTAGCTTTAGGTCCTTTGTCTGAGGTGAAAGCGGGGAAGTTTGGTCAATTAAATGGCTCGCTTACCAAGGTTATAGAGTTAGTTGAAAAAAATACTTATAAGGTACTTAATTTAGTTAATCGATTACTAGAATTGTCAAGGCTCAATAACGCACGCCTTGATTTAAAGCTAACAAAAATAAACGCTGTCAAAACGATAGATGAACTATTATCTGAGCATGAATTTTTAGTTGAAAAGAAAAAAATTAATTTAACGGTCGATAAAGAGAATGTTAACGACTGTGATGTATGGTTTGATAGCCACTATTTTGAAACAGTTTTTCAAAACTTAATTACAAATGCTTGTAAATACACACCTGATAATGGAATGATTAGAGTTAGCTACCATTTAAATGGAGAAAATTTGGAAGGGAGGTACTTAGAAGTCCGTATTGCCAATTCTGGAAGCTATATTTCTCCGGAAAAACAGAAGCTAGTCTTCAATTATTTTTATAAGGGGAGAAGTGGAAAAGAAACAGCTGAAAGTAGTGTTGGTGTAGGGTTGGCTATTGTTAAAGATTTTGTTGAGTTGCATCAAGGTAGTATTTCTGTAGAAAGCTCTCTCGATAAACTGACTATTTTTAAAGTTAAGCTTTGGTTGGGAAATTTGGGGGTTAGTGGGAAATTAATTCAGCTTAAACCCTTTGATTTTTTAACCGCATTTGAAACGGTTGAAATACAGCATTTAAAAACTGATGACGAAACTATTAATGATAAGAGCAGTCATAAAATTAAGCCTGCGGAAAAAGGTGAGAAAACTAAATTGGATGTTTGCTCACATGAAGATAGTAAAGATGTTGTTAAAGTACTTGTTGTCGATGATAACCCTGAACTCTGCCGTTACTTATCGCAAATACTTCATGAAGCAGGGTATTCTGTCGTAATAGCCAATGATGGTGAAGAAGCTTACTTACTGTGTCAATCGTTATTACCCGATATAATCGTATCGGATTTGATTATGCCAAAATCTGATGGTGTCGATCTGATAAAAAATATCCGTCAAAATGAAGAGCTCAAACATTTACCTTTTATATTGCTAACATCAACTATTGATAAAAACAGCTTAATTGATAGTATTTCTCATGGTGCGGATGAATATCTAACGAAACCATTTATTCCACAAGAGCTACTCGTTAAAATCAAACGAATTTTAGAACAACGAAAAATATTAAGCGCTAAATTTAGTCAATTTAAGATTGATGCTGTGAGTGAAGCAAATACTTCAGTTAAGGAAGGAAAAAGTTTAGAAAAGTCGGTGTATCAACTGGTTATTGCTAATATCAGTGACCCGAAGTTTGGTGTTGCCGAGCTAGCAGAAAAGTTACATATGAATCGTACTTCGCTTTATAGAAAGCTGAAGTCTCAATTTAATATAACTGCAAATGAAATGATTCTTGATATCAGGTTAAACCAGTCAAGAAAATTGCTTGAACAAGATGTTCGAATAATTGACGTCGCCTTTACGGTTGGGTTTAATAGTCAATCTTATTACTCTAAGAAGTTTTTAGAAAAATTTAACATGACGCCATCTCAATGGAGGAAGCGACATTTTAATCGCCAATATCAGACTTCAGATTAGTAAATATCTGCCACAACAATAAGCTTAGATTAAGGAGAGAGTCATGAAGCCAGTTTGTAGTCTAATTTGTTTATTCTTATTGTCATCTTGTGTTTATTATGGAACTTCACGTGAGATTGGGAATGATCCAAAATCACCATGCTCAAATGGATCAGCACAGGAAAATAAAAAGTGTAGAGCAGAACTCAAGAAGCTAACTGAATCTATTGATAAACAAGTTAAGTGATAGTTCATATAACAAGCTTGTTAAACCAGGATGAAAGAACAATTAAAGGGATAGTCGAAAAAGAAAGTTGCTTTAATTGAATCACTATTTTTTAAAGCGTACTTTCGTGAATGTCTATGGAGTGTCTGGTGGGCGCTCTCCTAAAGGGGCATTTTAACAGTCCTGGTTACATAAAAACGTAGTAAAAAAAGGCGACCCCATTAGTTTTATCGTACTAAAGAGTTAACGATAAATTTGCCATTTTCCAGCTTTGCGCCCGATCATTGTGCTAAAGAATATACGATCCAGCTTATCTTTTTGATTGGTGCGAAACAGCTCAGTGCCGTCTTCCCTTAGTAGCTCGTAAAGCCTGCCGTTAGCGACAGGTTTAGCATGAAAACGAATGTCGTTAATATCATCCCATTTCCAATTTTTATCAGTTATAACGCCGGTGAAATCTTCGCTAAAGGCCTTATTTCTCATCTCCAGGGTAACCTCAGGATCTAGTTTTGACTCATCAGTATGCAGTGGTAACAGTGCTGCGGTCATTACTTTTGTATCTCCTTCCTTTAGGGACTTATAATAGGATTTAGCAAATTCAATCGCTTCTTTATGACTGGTTTTATCAGTCACTATATCTGCGGTCAACCACTCCCATTCAGGTCGATCAGATGATAGTTTGACTGTTCCTGTTACTGCTTTGCCTTTTTCTGTTTTCAACACCAAAAGTGTTTCTCCCCCCCTGCCATCCACCCATTCACCGACTTTATAAGCGACCAGGCGTGTTATAACAGACCCCACTTTCCCCGTTGGGATGATAGAAAGCGTATTGGTTCCAGATAATAAATTGATTTCAACAAGAACACTTTTTACGTCAGAACCCGCCTTCAAGTAACTGACTGGAATATCATTAACCCGTATTTCCGCATCAGTTCCTTCCGCTTCACCTTCAACATATATTTTCTTAATTATTGACATGGGAGGTTCCTCGGCAATTGAAAAGTTTACGTAAATAGTACTCATGCTAAATAACATGATATAAAATAGCAGATTTAAGGTATTGCTTTGTTTCATTGAAAAAATCTCTGGATAGTTTAACGCAATATTTCGAAATCGTTATGAATATAACCGACATGCATAGGCAACGCAATATAGTTATTATCTTCGTGAGGACTGTCCATAAGTTGAGTCTGTGTTCGTATAAGAGGTAGTCCATCTCTACCTTTGCATTCGACCAATCTTCCCCCCGCAGCCAAACGGTAACCCAGGTTGTGTACATTCAAAGGCATAAAGTCCATAGGTTTATTATTGTCACTCGGGGCCGATATAAATTCTCGCATTTCTTGCAAGCGATCATCGATGCTAACACTGGGATAACAATAGGCCAGCTCTTCAATTTGGACTTGAGCTAAAGGTAAGATGTTATCAGCCACTTTAGCCTTAAAATCCCTATGAATGGCTCCCATAAACTTGTTCAGTGCGTTTATCGTTTCATCGTTCAATACCAAAGGCCTGGCTTGTTGCCATGCCCATGTTTTACCTGAACTGGTTTGATAAAATGGTACGGTTTGTGTAAAGGTTCTTCTAGACGCGCCTTCAATCAAATGTTGTTCACTAAAAATAATTTCAGCTAACAACTCACCACCGGTAAACTCCAAGAAGTCCCCTTCGTTAAAACGGGCGATACGCAAGTGGACTTGTGCAGTGGATTCGAACTCTGGGCCAACGTAGGGTAGGATATTCAAGCTCAATGTGTTTTCACCCGCTATTAAAAATTCATGGATGGGCTGAGTGATCGTTGTAATATTTTTTTCATATTTACGTTGAATAACAATATCATTGACCAATGTTTCAACACGACAGTGTTGAACATACAATTGTAGGTAAGTGATTTTTTCCATGTTAGTCTCTAATTTGTTTAACTCTGTATTGAGTTAGCTCGGTGATGGATACTGCCCGCTCCATACGTCTTTTTTTGGCAGGCATTCGATGTCTTTACGATATGGTTCTTTTTTATTTTTTCGTGTCAATACAACATGTACGACAACAGGTAACATGTGGATTTTTGCATCGACTATTGGATCTTGTTTAAAGCCGCATTTAAATTCAGCATCAATGGCGAAGCCACCGTCAATTGAAACAGAAGCTTCATAAACAACATCCAATAATGCCGCTCGTGCCACCGCTTTAATTTCCGCTTTACTTTTCATAGACAGAGCTGCTGGTTTTTGACTGTGAGTGCCAGAGGTGAACTCCGCTTTCAGAGGAAGTGAAACTGTGATTGAACCTTGCAATGCAACAACGATCTCAACAAAGGGTCTTCCTGAGAACCAGTTATTTACTTTAACATCCACTCCAAAACTGACAGCAAGTTTACATTCAAATAACATAACATCGACTGATAATGTATAGTAGGGTTCAACTCTGGCTATACGTGAAGTGACTACTTCTGATGCTCGGTATCCCCACTCTCCAGAGATTGTTCCTTCCAGAATGACAATGTCTAAAGAGGCACTCCACCCGACCTTTGGAGCCCAGTTTTGTATCTCATTCCAGGTGTCCCGAATTGTTTTTGCTATCTGGATGATATTGTTAATGCGATCAGTAACCGCAAGTGAATGCCCGTTGATGGTCAAGGTAAAATTCGGTTTTACGGTTAGCGCACTTGCGCTTTCCAGCGTAGCGGCTTTGCCAGTTTCGCTTGTGTAATCAAGAGTTTCTATGGAGCCCGTAGGAAGAAAGCTGTTAGATTGTGTACTAACTGATTCTTCGGTCTTCTCGGTTTCAACGCCACCCTTGTTAGTGACAGAGTGGCTGAGCGATTCAGTTGTTTTACCACTTCTCGTCGTTTGCTGGAGTTTATCAGACGTATTCCCCGTACGCAGATTTCTCGATGTTGTGTAAGTATCAGACTGCGCTTTGCCCCATCCACTAGATGCTTTTGAGCTTTGATTTTCAAGATCACCTTTTAAGTTAAGTGAACCAGAACGGCTTTTAGTTATTTTTTTAAATGGCGGTATTTTAAGGGATAGCTTCCAGGTCTGTTGAGGGTATATTCTTACTAAAGCCCAGAAGTTCATATTAGCCTGACCTTCTTCGGCAATACCGCAACTGTTGACAGCAACATTAAACATTTTTTCGCTATTATTAAAATTCCAAAAGCGTGCCAGCCAGCCTTGCTCTCTGCCTGTACCTCGGCGTAAGGAAGGTGCCAACAAATCCTTATATTCTACATTTCTGCCGCTCACGTAGGTCAGACCGCTTGCCGCTATGAAATCGCATGGATCCAGGTTGTTTAAGGGAATAAGCATAATAGAATCATGAACATTTGAGGCGCAACAATCAGTATTGCTCCTTTTTTCCACTTCAATTTTAATCGTGGCTTTTTTGCTCGGTGTAACCCCATAGTTATTTTCATAGTCGGCCATGCATTCCAGCAATAAATCGTGCCCCGCTAATAGTGCCATATCTTCCTTCGACACATTACGGTCATTTCGTGCTTTTGTAGTACAAAATACTTTTTGATTATCGGTACTATTAGAAATAGTTAACGATTTATAATCACATGGCTCTGTTGGTTCTACTTCATCTGCTTCACAGCTGGCTTCAACAGCAGGAGGTAATGGTGGTTGAACTTCCTGTATTGGCGGTGTATTCGCCGGCGACCCTTTATTTTGTACCATTAAATCACCGAGGCGAGGTACACTCTTTCCTTCAACGGTTACATCGAAAGAGTAGTTCATGAATTCGGCTTTCCCCTTTGTTTTTGCCGATATAACACCACCTCCAGCAGTTCCAGCTTCATCACCTGTGCTTTTTGAAAACACCGAGCCTTGCAGCATAATGGGGTTTTTGTCCATTTTCACTGTCTTACTTCCATCGGCAGTATCCGCTGACATAGCAATGTTGGGATACGGAATAGGAATGGGACCACCGGGTGATGGTGTTTTGCATACATCTGGAAATGCAATGGATACACCGTCACTGGATTTGTGTACAACAGTACGGTCATTAACGTTGATTGTGGCAGCCATATTTTTAAGTTCCTTTTTTTATTCTGAATATTTACGTAAATTGAGTGCCATTCTCTGGCCATTATCAGCAGATGTCCACAGGAGTGCTTCATCGCAAGCTAGAGAGTCGCTAAGCAATGCGGAGGTTGCATTCGCGATTAACATTCCACCTGTTGCTGCCCCTAGTTCACCACAACTGCTAGCATGGTGAGTAAACCCTTTCATTTCATCGAATTGCTTGCCAAGCCGTGATTTCACAAGGGCCCATTCAGATGCATAGTAGCTTTCGCCGTTGAGACTGCAATGCACATGATCAAAAATATGCTCAAGAGATAGTTCTTTTATTTCCAGGACATCCCGAATAGCGGATGTTAGTCCTTTGCCAGTACTATTTTTATTAGAAGCAAACGTATTTTCTTCAATTGCAAACCCTGCGGCATCTAGTAATGCAAAAATTTTAGCGCCTCTTTGTTTCGCATGTTCAACTGTTTCAAGTAAAATACTGGCAGCCCCCTCACCAGGGGTAAAGCCATCGATATTCCTTGGTGTTTTAAGCCGCCATTGTTTGTCGATTAACTCTAACCGTTCTTTAAGCAAAAATGAATCGACCCCACCAACAATACAAAAATCCAGGGAACCTTGATTGAGTAAATCTGTCGCTTCACTCAATGCGTAAAAAAAACCCGTCGAGCCAAATTGATTGTATTTGCTCAACTTGAAGTTATTAAGTTTTGTTCGCTCAACAAGTTCTTCAATAAAGCTTTGATTAAACGACCAACTATTGATCACTTTATCTGTCTCAGGGAGTGCTACAAACAGCCCGGTATTTAAGCACCATTCAGATTTAAACTGGCTACTATTAACTAACTGGGAGAGAGCAGAAACGCCTAATTGGCAAATACGCTCCTGGCCATCTACGAAAGAGTCCAGGGTTGGTACAGGGCATATATTGATAGCAACACTATCTTCTTCGCCCGGTGGGCAGCCCAACCATTGGTAATTATTATGAGCCGTCATGGTTTTAATGCCTGCTCTTATTGCTGCGCTAGCCTGTATAGCATTCACACCCAGGGACGACGAGACTCCTAAACCGGTAATTGCTATATTACTAAATATTTTCCCGGTCATTATTTATTTGTCCACATGATATCGACTTCCTTAATATATAAAAAATTTCTATAACAAGGCGCTGTTACACGCCAGGTTAGAGACACACTTTGTTCATCAGGTTCTATAACAACAGTATCGAGGAGCGCTCTATAGGAGTTGACTTTGCCTTTAATTGACAGGTTTATTTGCACTGAGCCTGTCGGCAGATTAAAAGAAATAAGTCCTTGTTCACTGACGTTGCTAACTGAAATAGTTTCTCCGCCAGATAATAAGGGCACAATAAAATCTGGATGGGCCCCATTATAATAACGTTCGTCAAAATCTAACGGCAACAAAGGCATCTGTTGTTCTTCCCATGTGTTGTCGTAAGTGCCTGCATAATTTAATCGCGGGAGCCAACTTTTGCCAATAAAGCCAAACCCTGCAGGTGTCGGTTGATCACCTGGCTTTTGTGTCAGGAACCTCGGGTTTTCTAAGTTTGGAAGTTGCACATTTTGTGCGTCGTCAGTTAACAAAAAACCTTTACCAACTGGATTCGCACCGTATATCTTCAATGGTTCATCAGTGCATGTTTGTACAAGACCGCCCCCAAACGCATTTTCATAGCGGAGAGGCATTTGTACAAATTTTTCAGGAGCCGAGCTTTTCCAGGTTCCCCATGGTCTTTCCCAATATCGATTGCCAAATACGCGAACAGTCTTGTGGGCTCTATTTACAGCAAGAGTGACATCTAAAGACTCGCATGGTTCCCCCCCTTTAGAAATAGCATGTCCAATAAGTACAATATCGGTTGCTACTTTCCTGGCAGCAAGATCTGACTCATACTTTATACTAGAATCTTCAACTTCCCCGAAATATTGGTCACTTTGAACTAAGGGGATTTGTTTTTCAGCAAAGAGCATTTCCGTGGTGTCGTTTTTAAAGTTGAACGTCCCTTTCGCTACAATTGTAGCAAAGTTATCACTGTTATGATTTGTATAAGGTACCAGTTTGACATCTAAAGGAGTCCTATTATTAATTTTTAACATAAGTTATCAAATATAGCTTTTAAATAAATTTCACAAAAACCGGGGGAAACTTTTAAGTATTAGATGACGATAATATCTAATACAGAGCAAATTAACAGATCACGTTCTTCCTGATGACATATAAATAATCAAGAAACAGCATGTCGGTAGCAATACAGGATCATCAAATGATTGTTGTCAAGCAGTTAATTTTTTCCTTAAAAAAGACTTCTAATGAAAATTAACACAATCCAAAAGAAACTGAAACTCATATTAAGTGAAAATAAAT
>JADGFG010000060.1 GCA_016743995.1 Kangiellaceae bacterium
CAGCCAGCTTTTTCGATGACTGCAATCATAACCAGTCAACTTATCAATACCGCATAGAAACGCTCTTCTCACGCAACGATTGGTACAATGATAAAACCCCGGCATTTCCTTATCGACAATGTTCTTTCGTGCAATAGCCATTAATATCTTCCCTGATTATTTTTATTTAGTCTGCCAATTTTCAGCAACATTATCAACAGAGATTGACTCGTTGGTTTGTGCGAGTTTTCCCATGGACAGAGTGTCTATTAAAGGTTATGGAATCCGCTTAGCGGATTCCATTTAAAAGCGACAATCTATTGCTGGCTTAACCATTTACCAACGTCACTCCCTAGAGTGTTTACGGTATGAGCTAGAACAGCACATGAGCTTTTGAATCCTCCTAAGAATCCACCACCAGAGTTTCGAGTCTTAGTTGTTCGAGAAACCTCTTTACCATCCATCATTAGCTTAGCACTTACAGTTGCCGACTTCCTATGACCAATAAAGGCATTACCGGAACTATAAACATCCACGATTTCTAATTCTACAGATTTGCCTTTGGTGGGCAGAGCGCTACCGCTTTTCTCGACTGATATTCCATGCTTCGGTGCATATTTAACGATTGAGTTAGAAAATTGTTTGCCAAGCTGCTGACACTCTTTCGCTACATTCTCTGGGATATTTCCATTTTCAGCATATGGAATGTTGACTAATATGTTAAAAGAGCCCTTAGAATTGAACGACGCATGTTCTGCCTTAGCAGTTGTATTACTCTTTTCGCTCTTTTTTGGGGGTGAGTCAGAAACCAGTTTCTCGGTTTTGGCTGCACAAGCGGCTGTTAACATGACTATCAATATTACAGAGGCTGCTCTAATTTTTACTACCATTTTTTATCTTCCTTATTGTTTCAGTTGTTTGATTTGTCTCAAAGATGAGTAAAATCAGTTGGTTGGGTGCGGTGAACATAACTTTATTTAAAGTAAATATCGAAACTTAACACTACCGTTTAATAATATCATTATTCATTGCTTATTGAGTTATGTTTCTATGACAGAAATGTAATTCCTCAAAAACCGGGGGCAACAACAATTAGACACTCAACTCAACAATCATTACGAATTTTACACAAATAAGAAATTCAACGGCAGACAGTCTAGTACTGTGCACACCCCCGCCAATTACTTTACTGAGTATAAGGGACTTAGATTACTCTTCATCCAGCTTTTTAATAACAGCCAATCAACCCAGACATAAGGAGCCTGTTCGTTAAGCTTTGTAACCCCAGGGATTGAGATTAGTTTTTTTGAAAGAGAAATATAACTTAAAGGAACTCGAACACCTTCTTTAACGCCACTTTCAAATGAAATATGTGAATTTTCTAACGCTGCATATCCTGCCTGGGCAACAAATAGATGGCCAGATTTTGAGGTAGTCAAAAAAATCAGATACTTTTGACTTACCAGTAAAGGTTCACGACCCAAAAATTTAACCGTTTTACCCTTTTCTCCTTCTTTAATTGGATCAATGATAGTTGCAACATAATTTAGATAATTCTTTTTTTTACCTGAATAAATAACTTCATACTGTTCGGTAGATAAGTTAGCCTGCTTAACGTCAACAACCGATATCATTGACGAATCACTTACCAACTCTTCAATAGACACAGGGGCTATTTTTGTGGCGAAGGCATTAAATGATACAAAAAATCCAACGACGATTAAATAGTAATTCTCAGGAAAATATTTCATTTTAATATATCACCTTTCCATAAGTACCTTTTTCAAATTCAGCGCTCAGTCATCACCAGACAGGTGCTGACTGTCTAATCTTTTTGAACGCATACACCAGTATTTCCTCTACATAATAAACTCAAAATAAAATGCAACTAGTTCTTCTTAAAGTCTGGCATTCTATCAACTTTTATTTCCTTACCAACAGCTTTGGCTATTTTTTCAACCAATCGCTCTTGCTCTGGGCTGACTAGAGAAAAAGCATGTCCTAGTACATTGGAAACCTTCGCTTTTTTGGCTGAAGGAAATTTACCTTTTCTATCCTCGAAACTTTTTCTTGATGATTGTGATTTCATTTTACCTGAAGACTGACGAGCCACTTCTTTTGATGCCAGTTTTGAGGTGGAACCCGTTCGAGCGGTACGACCAACACGATGAATATAATCATTAGCGTTAACAGGAAGGTCATAATTGATCACATAATATAGATCATCAATATCTATACCCCGGGAGGCGATATCGGTAGCAATCAGAAATTTGAACTCTCTATTCTTAAACTCGCTTAATCGTTCGGCTCTTTTTTTCTGAGGGATTTCATTATGGATCCCCTGACAGGAAAAACCTTTCTCTTGTAGTCGCTCGGTTAGTAAATTAACGTCATTTTTAGTTCGCGTAAAAATCAAAGCCCGCTCACAATTAAGCATGACCAACAGCTCGGATAAATTTTTGGTTTTATCTTTTCGCGAGCAGCGATACATCGTGTGAAGTATTTTTTCTAACGCGGGCTGGTTCTGTTCCGTCTTAACAAACTTCAAATTATTGAGGTGCTCATCGCTAAATCGGGTAAGCGCTTTGGAGTCTGTTGCGGAAAATAAAACCATTTGTTTCTTTTCAGGAAGTGCTTCAAGAATTTTATCCAGTATAGGTTGAATTCCCATGCTCACAAGTCGGTCAGCTTCATCCATTACAAAATGTTCAATATGCGCTAGTGAAATGACTTTCTTTTTCATCAGGTCATGTAATCGTTTGGGGGTTGAAACAATAATGTCGGTACCACGTTTGAAGCGTTTGGTCTGTGCTTCCATTCTGACACCACCGTAAAGCGTAATGGTTCGGAGTTTTAAATCCTGGCCGTATTCGACAATCGACTGCTCAACTTGTTGGGCTAGTTCACGGGTGGGCAATAAAAACAACGCCCTGATTGGCCGTACTTGATCTTCAGAATGGTCTTTTTGACTGAGTTCTTGCAGTAATGGCAACAGATACGCCGCTGTTTTACCGGTTCCCGTTGGTGCGATACCATAGGTGTCAGCACCAGATAATACGGCACCAACCGATTTTTCCTGGATATCAGTCGGAGACTTATAGCCTGAGCGCTTGATATTGGCTTGAATTGTCTTATTAAGACCGAGTTCGGCGAAGGTTGTCATCTTTGTTCAACTTATTACTAAATGTACTGCATTATACCTGGGTCTGCGGGAAGTAGGGAAATATTAGCGATCGATGAATCGACTACTGAGATTGTTGTTGGGATGGCTTTGCTAATCACTAACTACTAACCACTGAAAAGTACATTATTTGTACAGTTACGCTGAAACAGATGCGCAGACACTCAGCTCTACAACTACTAGAAACGGCAGACAGTCTGATTAACCTGAAAAACGCAATGGGTATATAAGCGCTAAACTTCCACAGTGTAAATCAAAAATACCAAGAGACCTACCCATGCAAATTAGTAGTAAAGCTGAAGGAAAGAAAGTTACCGCAAAATATTTCAGCTGCGTTGCTCACAGCCCTCATTGTGACGGAAGAGAAATCAGGAGTAAGCTTGATGTGAAGCATTACTGTAAAACAGATAACACGTTGCTGAGTCATAGCTAACCTTAGTAATCTCGCCAGCAGTGTGCTTCTTCTATAGAGCTAAAATTTCTGATTATTACTTTGCATATCTTCACAGGGATCTGACCTCCATGTTAAACTTAACGCCCCGCTCAACTGCCGGAGGTCAGATTGCCGCCGCTTGTTAGCTTAATTTTATAATGATTTTAATCGATATTTCTGCTGAACGATCTGACGTGCAAAACCGGGAAAATACAGCTGATTTTGGTAAACACTTGAGAAAAATACAACCACTGTATTGGTTGCAGGTGACACATAAATCCCCTGCCCGTAGCGCCCAGCTTTAAACAAATCTCCGTCTTCAAAAACTAAGTCCCACTGATAAGTTGCGTGCGATGTTTTACTGTGTTTGAAATATTTTGATTTATCAGTTTCTACACCTTTTTTAAGCGCAGACGCATAGCTTGTGTCATACACTTTTTTAAAATAGCTATCACTGACAACTTGCTTATTAGCAACCTTATTCCAGCTTGGAGTAAACAACATAGCGAAACGACCAAAGTCACGAAGACGAGAAGCAAAATAACCTGCTGCAAGTGGCTCTCCATGAGCAGATAAGGCATAGTGCCCACCACTTTCCATTCCTGCTTGTATCCATATTCGCTCACTCACGACATCCTCAAATTTCTTACCACTTACACGCTCGACAATAAAGTCTAAAATCTGAGTATTATGTGAGGCATAGTCAAATTTAACGCCTGGCTCGATATAGCTTTGTGCATTTTTCAACATATCAAATTGAGATTTACCTGCATCTTCATGGCGTGTAGAAAGAGAATACGTAATCGATTTAGACAATAGGTGTTCTGGGTTCATAAAGTTGGCATTTGTTTCTACATAATCCATACCAGAGACATGATGTAACAGGTGTTTCACCTTGATTCTTTTCCAGTCATCGCTGTCATACTCTGGAAGGTAATGATTAACATTTTTTTCCAGGTCAATCAGTCCATCTTCATTCAAAATATGTACAGTAAGCCCTAGCAACTGCTTAGAAGCAGAAAACCAACTATGTTTGTCCAGATCGCGCATTCCTGGGTATTCTTCCAAGACAACCTTGCCATCGTGAATGACTAAAGCCCCCTGTATACGTGCCCGCTCACTATTTAACAAATTCTTTAACGGCATTTTTCCCGCATCAGTATCTGTTAAGATATCTAATAGTGATTTATCAATATTCTTTTCAAGTAATGCTACCTGCCCAGCTCCCCGATATACAGTTGCAGTTTGGTAAAATTCCGGCACATTAATAAAACTGTAAGTACCTATGTCGCCATTGATAAGAAAATCCCTGCTGCGATAGTTTTTGCGATATTCCAGTGTCTTTTGTGGGCTTATATCATTTTTAAAGATTGATACTGGTGATAGCTGTTGAGTATCACCCTTTTTTTTATTTGTTTATTATGACCATTACTTGCTAGCGCTGAATTAATAACCGTTACTATCAAGACTACTATTGAAATTTTCAGGTTTTTCATGGTTTCCCCTCTTGTGAATATCGCCTTCGCTTATTATGGACTTGATTATTGACTTAAACAATAAAGGCAGGGACAGTCACAGCTATTTAACTGACTACCCAATCTCCTGCTATTAAATTATCCGCATTGGAGCTCAGAAAAATAGCGCTAGCGGTAGGTAATGTGTCACCTGACACAACACTAAGGTCATATTTGAGAGAATGTATTAGAAAGAATGTATTGGCGTAGTTGTTTATGAGAAGCGAATTTGAACTATTTAAATACAGGGTATCCTCAGCAGTAGACGCAAGCTATACTGACTACAGGCAGACTCAAGAAAATTGCAATGGTGTAAAGCGTAACGATGCATACTACCTCAAACCTGGAAGCTGACTATCTGTTTCTATTAACGCTGGGCGGCATTTTAATCAGCGGGCTAATATTTTCAGTCATCGGCCAGAAGACATTTCTTCCACGCGTGACGTTATTACTGATCTTTGGTGTCATAATCGGTGAAAGTGGTCTTGATTTTATTCCCGATGTATTTTCGAATAAATTTGAAATTATCAGTGAAATGGCTTTGCTCATGGTTGGTTTCTTACTAGGTGGAAAACTGACGCTCAGTTCCCTCAATCACCATTTCAGTATCGCTATGTGGATTTCGATAGCTGCAGCTGTGACCACCACACTAATGGTTTTCTTTGCGCTTCTGTTATTTGGTGTGCCATTTGAGATGGCAATAATACTCGGTTGCATTGCTGCAGCAACAGATCCCGCCGCAATTCTTGATGCCACAATGGAGTCTAAATACAAGAAACCATTTAAAAATTTGTTACTCTCAATCGTAGCCCTTGACGACGCATGGGCTTTGATTCTATTTGGTGTCGGTATTGCGGTGGTTTCATCATTAAATAGTCCTGACATTGAAAGTTCGGCTCTTTTAATCGTTATTAAAGATATTGGTGGAGCCACATTACTCGGTCTATTAATTGGGCTTCCTGCCGCTTACTTAACGGGCAGAATCAACCCTGGTCAGCCTGTGTTGTCAGAAGCTTTAGGTGTTGTGTTTATATGTGGCGGAATGGCTCTCTGGCTGGGTGTTTCATTTTTAATATCATCGATGGTGCTCGGTGCCGTCGTTGGAAACTTTGCCAGACATCACGAACAACCTTTTCATGAGGTAGAAAGCATTGAATGGCCGTTTATGGTGGTATTCTTTATATTAGCGGGTGCATCACTTGATTTGAAACTGGTCTCTCATGTAGGCGTTATAAGCGTAATTTATATGGTTTTTCGCATATTCGGAAAACTTCTGGGAGCAAGAGCAGGTAGCCTGATTGGTAAAGCTGACAAGCAAACGAGGACATGGATGGGCATCGCTTTATTACCACAAGCTGGTGTTGCTATAGGCGTGGCGTTGGTAGCATCGAATTACATCCCGGAGTATCGCCAGACATTATTGTCAGTGGCAGTAGTTTCTACTATTCTTTTTGAAATTGTTGGACCTGTCTTCACGCGTATTGCTTTGAATCGAGGCGAAGCAGATTAACTGACGAAAATTGGCAGCATATGATTAATTGACCACTCCGTACTATCTACTTTTTTTGAACAAAACAGCCCAAAACGACCGAACTCAGCAATGTCAAAAAAGATAAACGTCTACCGACCAACACCTGACGTTCTGATTGGAAGAGGTTTACCCATCATCAAGCAAACCCTGCAAATATCGACTTTATATTACCGATTATTTTCATAACCGAAGGTATCTTATCAGTTGCCGAATCAATCAGCTCCAGATATCTTTCTAATAGAGTTTTATCAGCATCCGCTAAAAATGCTTCCTCCGATAGTTTACCGACTCTTTTTAACGTTTGCTCCGGATTTACCACCTCAGTTGCGTTATTGTTAATGGTGTCTGCAAGGTTTAATAACTCATCACGAAGATTTTTTAGTTCATCATTATCGTTATTAACTCCATCATGGGCACTATAAATGCCAGTAGAAACGTCTCCGTAAATATCACCAAAGTTAACTACACCTCCATGATTTTCAATTTTACCAACTTTCATTGCTTATACCTCTTCAGCTTTTTTTAGATTTCTTCTTTTATTAAAACTCTCAGTGTTACTATTGCTCTTCGCATCGCCGGAAATCTGACCGCTATTAATGATTCCATAGTTATTAATTTGCGCTGTACCTTCCTTAAAGTCAGAGGTGTCAATTCCATTTTTTTCCAGACACTCCAAAAATGCATCCTGAATTGCCAGGTCCTGAACCCTCCTTATTAAGCGTAAATCTCCAGATTCAAAAAAACTCATTGCCCCACGCCTGCTCTGTCCAAAACGTAACGAGTAATCAGGTGATGAAAAGTTGAACTCATTAGCCTCTTGTCTATGTTTTATTTTCTTTAGTTTCATAACCCGTAGTTTTTCTTTTCTTTTATCCCAGAAATAATTAACCGTCGACATAATTTTTGAAAAAAACGTAGAACTTTTCTTTTTGGGAGAAAATAAATCTTCCTCTCTGGCAATGTAGCCATATTTGCTAATCATAATGACGACGATAATCACTAAAGGTAGAAATGGTATTATTGCTGCCACAGTGCACAGCAAAAATGTTTTAAAAATAAATTTAGTTTGTAGTCTTTCTACTAATGTTTTGGATAGCCACCATTCAGAACCAAAAAACCTGTCATCCAACTCACTTGAAGTAGGTTCATCCTGGTACTGCTCGTACAACTTATTGACCATGGGAAATAATCGTGTTCCTATTGACTCAATATAAGTAAAAGCCCCTTGATGTTCGATTCGAATAAACGAGCGAATACATAAGTGTCTCTGAGGGCTATAAAAGGTAATTCTTTTATAGAGCCTGGTAGACTCTACATTTAAGCGTTGAATATTTTTAATTTCATCTTTGCTTACTGAACCTTTAGGATAATAACCATTGGAAGACTTGTTAAATAAATTTGCTTTTTCAGGGATTGTTAACCCCCCGTTGACAAGCAGAATGTCATCGACATGAAATCTAAACCGGGAAACTCCTGGACCTTGCGTTTTACACACGCGATCAATAATTGTTTCATAACAAGACTCTATATCTAGATTTGCAGGTTCATTTTGAACGTCTTCTCCTAATCTCTTTCGTCTGTCGACTAGAAGGCTCCATGTTCCATCTTCATTACCAAATTGGAAAAATGGATTGTATTCAGAAAACATGTAAATATTTTTCGGTTGACTGTGTTCAGTAAACTTGAGAATTTTTTCAATACCATAAAAATTTTGTTCCGGTATTTGAGTTGGATCATAATTATCAGTCTTTAAATAAGCTTCAAGATACTCAAGGTTTTTATTAATTTTTTTTGATATCAGATATAATGGTACTAATACACCAACGATTGGTATTAGCGCAAAAGCACTACTCAAAAACAAGGCCTTTGATCGGTAACCATCCTGATGCAATGCGTTAGCGGCATGAATAAGCAGTAACGCTTTATCAACAGCAAATTCTTCACTATTTGCTCGATGATAATCTCTTCTGTAAAGCTCTACTATCTTTTTTGAAAATTCGACATGTTTATAACAAGTAGTGATCAACTTCCGCATTAACAGGTGATCGACTAATCCATCATCATACCAAAAAGATAAATCAAGGGAAGTATGACAGTTATCACATACAGAAGACTTAAAGTTTACTGGAACATCGAGAGCCCCCTCCATGCCACAATCAGGACATGACACCTTCAGTTTTCTATATTTCCTTAACAAGGACTTAATATTGCTTTTTTCTAAAACAAACTCTTCACTATTAATTTTTTGATCAACGCCCATGTCTCCATCTCCTTTTTTTAATTTACAAAAATAATCCTAAAGAACGATCAAGTCAAGGTGAAACTAATAATTGCAAAACATTAAACCTTTAAGCTAGCGAATGACTCTCACTGAAATACTTCAGGCTCTAAAGACAAAACAGTGACACTTTTAATCGCAAATTTGTGTCATTAACAAATAGCTATTTCTGCAGCTTATATACTGAACATAGTGTATTCACTTACCAACTTGTCTCAGGTAAACTTTCAGATGATTCAAAATAGCCTGGTTGTAATATTCTGAATATGCTTTTAGCATTATAGCCAGAGAAAGAAGTACGCTCGCGCGCACTTCATCTTCGGTTGAGATTTTATTGTTCGTGATAAACTTGAATAACAAGTTAAGGCAGTTCAAATTATCAACGACCAGGCCGAACGATAAAGCTTAATTTCGTAATCCACGCTCAATTTTTAATGACAGCTTATACAAGTTTTCAAGTCTGTAGAAATCATACAGAATCCCTTCTTGATCATGTTCAACAGCAATACTCTCCTCCAGTGAAGCCTGAGTCTGACTGATGAGTTTTTTACTCCACGCTATCGCTTTTGAATATTCAACGTAACGAAAATCTAACTTTTTGTCGACGTTGACAGGATAACGTTTTTTCACAATATCTAATGGCATGTTCCTGAAAACAACCACCTTGATATCATATTGCTCAACTCGATGCGGAGCCTGTTTGTACCATTGCCAGTAGTTCTCACCAACGAGTGAACTCGATAATTGTGGCGGACCAAACGCCTGATAATCAATAACCAGCGTATTATCCCGTATGGGTGCCGTATTATTCACTTTCGTCTGAGCACAAGAGCTTAGAAGGAAAAGGCTCAATAGCATTAAAACGAAACGTGTACTGCAGGGTTGGTAAATACGTAATTTCATAGTATATTAACTCTTCTGTCCTGATAATTAATGTCAGCAAAGCACCAAACAACCTGCAAACATATTCTCATAAAAAGCTTACCGCTTTCTATGAGTAGTAAACCGCGTAGCTTGAGCCTCCAGAGGGTTATCTGGCCAGGGGTGTTTAGGGTACTTCCCTCGCATTTGCTTTTTGACTTCCTCATAACTATTTACCCAGAAGCTCGCTAAATCCTCAGTAATCTGCAATGGCCTTCTGGCTGGCGATAACAAATGTAATAGTACCGGCAACTGACCATTAGCAACGCGGGGTGTTTGTTTTTCTCCAAACATTTCCTGTAGCTTAACCGCTAATATCGGTTTTGTTCCCGAAAGGTAATCTAATTTGATATTTGACCCGCTGGTAACTTTTATAGTGAGAGGCATTAACTCATCAAGTTTTTTCTGTTGCGGCCAGTCAAGCATATTATTAAGCGCCTGCTTTAAAATCGCTGGCGTTAGCTGAGTAAGCTTTCTTAGCCCTGTCAGGTAAGGAGCGAACCACTTATCCATTGAACTCATTAATGAACTATCAGAGACATCAGGAAATTCATTCTGGAAAACATCCATCTGGCGAAGTATTTGTACTCTTGCCTGCCACTGGCGTAATTCTTTTGTCCAGGGCAAAGCGCTAATGCCGATCTTAGCGATCCCGTTAAGTAAGCCCTCTGATAAGAGTGCAGGCTCAAGGTCGTGGATTGGTTGCGACTTTAAAACCAGCTCTCCAAGCTTTAAATTTTTTTCTCCTTTTACCATCTGGCTTTTGTCATCCCAGAAAACAACGTCACTCTCAATGATAAGATCTGAAAAATAATCATTCAGTTCACTTAAACTGATACCTGCTGCTTGAAATATTCTGGGAATTTTACCTTGCCCGCCCAGTTTAACGACAACCAGAAAGTCATCAGCAATATTAAAATTTTCATTTACCATTGCCCCACTACCATTAGTTAATCGATAGCCATTACCTCTTCGCTGTGCAATACGGTCAGGAAATACCATAGCCAGCAACACTGGAACCAGGTGTAATAACGCTTCAATTTTTCCGTTTATATCTGAAGAAAAAACTCCGTATTTTTTCAGTTTTCTACTTAATATATTTGACTGTTTATAGAGCTGTTTTTCGAACTGGTCCGGATGTTTATTGGCTAATAACCGTTCGATCCTGGCAACAAAATCTGGGTTATTTCTCTGCTCACCGTGAAATAAATCTTTTTCCTCTAACACCGCCGCTAACAGGCAGGCGAGTTCTGAGGCTCCATACTTTTTTGACTCCAGCAGCATATGAGCAATTCTTGGGTGAACACCAAGAGTCAGTAACATTGTACCATGAGGCGTAATTCGGCCGTCTTTGTCCAGCGCTTTTATAGAAACAAGTAATGAATGAGCCTGGTTAAGCACACCTTGATTCGGTATGTCGAGCAGTTTTAAGTCAGCAACCTGGTTTGTCCCCCATAGCGCCAGATTTAACACAAACGGTGCTAAATCAGCCCTTAAAATTTCTGGTAGAGTCTCTGTTCGCAATGTATCAGACTCTGACCAGAGCCGATAACAATAACCAGGCCCTGTTCGACCAGCACGGCCACTCCGCTGTATGGCTGATGCCATTGATATTTTTCGTGTATGTAATCGGTCAAATCCCACGTTAGGGTCAAAGGCACTCTGACGCATCAACCCGCTATCAATAACACAACTCACACCTTCAATAGTGACACTGGTTTCGGCAATATTGGTCGAAAAAATAACTTTACGATTTTTTCCTCCCGGTAGTAATACCGCTCTTTGTTTTGCAAAAGGTAAGTCTCCATACAGAGTAAGAAAATCAATATCCGTTCTTTCCTGAAAGGATTCCTCAATCCTGTTTTTAGCTCTATGAATCTCGCTCACACCCGGTAAGAATATGAGAATATCCTGACCATTGTCTTGCGCCGGGAGTTGAATAGCCTGTTTAACCGCAACCACTAGTGCATTGAGCCAGTCGAAATTTTGTTTTGGTGGCAGGTAATCAATATTGACAGGAAAACAACGCCCTTCACATTCAATGGTTGGCGACTGATTTAACAGCTGCGAAATTCGGCTTGTGTCCAGCGTGGCAGACATGACCAATAACTTCAGATCTTCTCTGAGTGTTTGTTGCACTTCAAAAGAAAACGCCAACCCCAGATCGGCATCTAAACTGCGCTCATGAAACTCATCAAAAATGATCAGTCCGACATTGGGTAGTTCAGGATCACTCTGCAGCATTCTTGTTAAGATGCCTTCAGTAATCACTTCAATACGAGTAGTCGGTGATACTTTTGTTTCATTTCTGATTCGATAACCAACGGTTTTTCCTGGCACTTCATCAAGCAACTCAGCCATTCTTCCTGCAGCATTTCGAGCCGCCAGACGACGGGGCTCTAGTAACAGTATTTTTTTTGTCTCAGGAACAAGGTCGAGCAAGGCCAGGGGCACAATTGTTGTTTTCCCAGCACCGGGCTCCGCTTTTAACACTAAATTTGAGTTTTCAGTAATAGACTGACGAATATCATCAATCCTGGTGACAATGGGTAAGTTAGTTTTTTTGAGTTTGCTGATTAAAGCCATAAACATTGTGGCAGGAATATAGAAGCACCGGAAGTATGTTGATTCTACCACAATAAACTGACAATTGATTAAGATGGAGCCTTCGCCTCATTCAAATATGCATATTCAAAAAGGCGATTTCTAAAGTAATCATCCTCACTATATAGCCAGACTAGCTGAAAATGCCTACCAGTTTATCTGGTAGGCATTGTTTAATATTTCATAATAGCCATTATCATCCAGATCGTCCTGCCAGACCATAATGGCCTGTCCCGTATTACTGAGCGTGATACCTGGCTTAAGCTGTTGTCCTTTTGCATTGCGGTTAACGGTACGATCATTCAAGTGCTTTTGACCAGACGCCTTAAAGCCTGCCATCAAGATCTGATAACGACCGTTGCCATCTTTATCATCCTCCCAGGTAACGACAAAGCGACCAATGTTATCAATTGCAACTTCTGGATTGCGCTGCTGCCCACGTGCAACCTGGTTAATAGTAATGTCGTTAAAACGGCGAGTCCCATTTTTATAAAAGCCTGCAGCTAATATCTGATATACATTATTCTTATTTTGGTCATCTTCCCAGACAACAACAAAATTACCATTGGGTGTAGCAACAATTTTCGGCTTATATTGTTGTCCTTCGGCAACCTGGTTGACTGTTATATCATTAAAAGAGCGACTACCATCAGCATTAAACCCGGCAGCGTATATCTGATAGTAACCATTTTTATCGTTATCATCCTCAAAGGTAACGTAAAAGCGAGATTGATCATCCATGGCAACGCTGGGGCGACGTTGTTGGCCACTAGCAATTTTGTTGACGGTGATATCATTGAACCTACGTTTGCCATCCGCATAAAATCCAGCTGCATAGATTTGATATTTACCATTTTTATCCTGATCGTCTTCCCATACAACAACAAAGTTACCAACATCATCCACCGCAACTTCGGGATTAAGCTGCTGACCCGCTGAGACCTGATTAACCGTTTGTTCACTAAAAGAACGCTGCCCCGATGCATTGTAGCCAGTCACATAAATCTGGTATTTACCATTGTCATCACGGTCATCCTGCCACACAACACATGCTTGCCATTAGCAGCCATCGCTATACTGGGAGCAATTTGTTGACCACTGGACTGCTGATTAATTGTCTGTTGACTGTAGCGTTGACAACCATCACTTTTAAATCCACGCCCATGCACCTGGTAGTATTGGTTTTTATTACTGTCATCTTCCCAGGCGACAGCATAGTTTCCATTACGATCACCACTAATAACAGGTGATCGTTGTTGACCACTAGATTCCATATTGACAGTAAAATCATTGAATTCAGTGAGTGTTGATTCAAATTGATAAGCGGGTAAATTATAGGCAAAATCGATGTCATATTGGTGTTGTGCATCATCCGGATCGGCTGGGTAATAGTCACGATTAAACTCGTTGACATCATTCAGCACAGTAAAGGTTCTGACTTTTACCTTTTCACTGGCAACGTCAAACTCCAGTGTACGCATCCAGCCATTGCCATGATTACGATTATTACGACGTTCAAACTGATAATCAGTCAGTATTTCATGCACACTATTGTTAAATGCAGCGTTGCGCGCACGATGTTCAGAACCGCCAACATGACCCGAGAGAACCATGCGCACGTTGTTATGGCGTCGCGCTAATTCTCGCCATATAGTACTGCCATCATTACCAGTCAGGTCGTAACCCGAAGCACAGTCATTGCGATGATCGCCCCCACGATTCTGATAGCAATGTGTGGCAACTATAATATTTCGCTCAGGATATTGTTTTATCACATCATTCGCCCAGCATAACGCTTCTTTACGCGGTGCAAATTCTAGATTTACAACCATAAAATCATGACCTGAAGCACTAAATAATCCATAGTTATTATCAGCATTGTTATCTTTATGTCCCCACCAGTTCTGGTTCTCAAAATGCTCAGTCCCAAAATACTGGTTGTAGCGTTTTGTATCACGCTTGCGCCCCCCATCGGGATTATCATGATTGCCAGGCAACATGGTGTAACGAATATCATTGTCGTCTAGTAATTTATGTGCTTGCTGTGCAACCTTCCATTCCGCAGTGGTGTTGTCATGTGTAATATCACCAAGATGAATAACCATTTTAATGTCTTGTTGAATATGATTGTCGACAATCCATTGCGTCTGCCTTTTATAAGTACCATCATTTTGTTTTGAATAATATTGAGTGTCGGGTAGCAGAACCACTTTGCTGGTAGAGCATCCCCAGATGATACAAGTCAAAAAAAGAAATCTAATATAAAACGTGACATTTTTCATAAAAAAATCTCCATTTTTAAATCTAACTCAAGAAGAGCAACGACTAATTCAATATAGTATTAAATTGCGTAATACACCTTAAACATTTTCCTGATTTATAATTAATATAGTGTCTTCACTTACTCATTCATCTCACTCAAATTTATCGGTAATTTAAAGTGATTATCAAGGTGGCCAACCGCATTTAAGTGACTAAACCGATTCTATAACACAAAACCAGGTTGCACGAATATTAATATCCTCATAAAATATACATAAAACTATAGCTCGCCGGTAAACTGGCTTTTACGAGTGCATGCCCCTTGATTTATAAGCATAATTTTAATCTTCTCTTTTTACTCGTTCCTCTACTATTGTCCTCTTGCACCTATTTAAAATATTCATCGATTCAAGCCGACTATAAACGCATTCAGAATGCCGATCCCAGCCAGCTTAACTTGAAGCATATGTTAACCAAAGAGACTTTCTTTGTTTTTGGAAAAACCATTGACCCATCGAGACAATATACCAGTACTCCGATGGCTATTGCCGCTTACTCTGATAAGTTTAAGAAAAATGAACGAGTCGATACCATGTATTTTAAGGGGGCAGGCACCCATTACGGTCTCAATCTGCCAGAAGGTAACTACACACTACTGGTTTATGCCGATAAAAATAAGGACATGAAATTTCAGCCTTCTGAAGTTGTTGCATTAAAAAAAATAGCACTACAGCAGCAGGCAATACCTGACAAAATCAAAAAACACATTGATATTACATTGAGCAACAATGTTAAAGTCAGTATTTCTGAGAGCTTTGCTGTTCCTTCAGGCTTTAATACCAGACAGTCACTTTTTTACCCTACCGGCAGTATTCGCCAACTTGACGACCCAATATTTAATGAAAATATTGCCACTTTAGGTATGTACGACCCAGCGTCGTTTACGGCACTTGCGCCAACCATGTTCTACGCGTTGGAAGAAGATATTCCCTATAAAATTCCTGTTGTTTTTGTTCATGGCATTGGTGATGGCCCCAGGGCATTTAACTCCATCATTGAACAACTCGACAAAAACAGATATAAGCCCTGGTTTTTTTATTATCCATCGGGTGGAGATCTTAAGCAGCTAGCGACTTTGTTCTACAATATTTTTATATCCGGTAAAGTGGTCACTCTGGAGGATACGCCACTCATCATTGTTGCACACAGCATGGGTGGGCTCATTACTCGAGAAGCGCTTAACCAATATAAAGGAAGTGCTAAAGAGAATAAAGTATCACTCATGGTAACCATCGCTAGCCCTCTTAACGGTCACTCCGCAGCAGCATCAGGCGAAAAATATGGACTGATTGTTCTGCCCGCCTGGCGAGACTTAAACCCGGAGAGCCGCTTTACTGCCAGACTATTCAGAAAAGCACTACCGGAATTTGTCAATTATCAGCTTTTTTATGCCTATCAGAATTCCAGTACTTTTAAATCTGGCGAAAACAATGATGGTGTCGTACCACTTTCCAGTCAACTGCGAGCAGAGGCTCAGAATGAATCACAAAATCAATTTGGTTTTAACAGTAACCATACTGATATTCTTAGCAACGATTTGATGATTCAGCGCCTTATCAAACAAATTAGTCAGGTGAAAAGTCAATATCCAGAATCTCACCTTGAAGTGCTTTTCAAAGGCGGGCTTAATGTGCCCTTAAGTGACAACTACAGCCCCCTGACACAATATCTAATCCACACTGTTGGTCATTATCTCGTTGCACTGATAAATGGGAGTGTTACAACTTCTCATCCAGCTCAGCTCCAGTTTATACAGGCCTCTCTGGGGAAAATACCTGCAACAACCAAGCTGGAAAAAGAATTCAAAATTTTTGTCAGAGAGTATCCCGAACTATTAAAAATAGAAAACCAGGCGCGACCAGCAAACAGTCCGCTAAAAAATCATTAGTTCTCATAAAAATAGTCTTTTTTTATATTCAGCAAATATAAGACTAGTTAAATTCTCACAGACAGCATGGAGAAAATCCTACGCACTTCAACGGCAAATTCCTCTGGTTAAACGGGCCATTTTAGCTTTTAATTACAAACGGCTCATGCGGCTTTAACGATTAGACAGTTTATCGACAAAAACCAGAAAACCTGTCAACTCATCTGGTCTACCGACTAGCGCCTTGATAAACATTTATTATTCCACGGAAAGGTTATGGCATTATCTATCATTTATACGCGCGCAGGCGTTGGCATTGAAGCACCACAAGTAACGGTTGAAACCCATTTATCGAACGGACTGCCCAGCCTTAATATTGTTGGATTACCCGAAGCAGCGGTCAAAGAAAGTAAAGACCGCGTACGAAGTGCATTACTGAATGCCAATTTTGAATTTCCCGCCAGACGAATAACGATCAACCTGGCACCAGCCGACCTCCCAAAAGAAGGTGGCCGTTATGACTTACCAATTGCGCTGGGCATTTTACTGGCATCAGAGCAAATTCAGGTTAACACCCCCTCTCAATACGAATTTATGGGTGAGTTGGCACTTTCTGGTGAACTGCGTGCGGTTAACGGCATACTCCCAGCCTCTCTTGCAGCCAGAAAAGCTGAAAGAAAACTGGTTGTTCCCCGACAAAACCTTGCTGAGGCGCAACTGGCAGGCTCCCATCAGGCTATTGGTTGTGAACACCTGTTACAGGTTTGTGCTTTTCTTCAAGGACAGACAGAAATAAAATTTGAGACTGAAACAGACAGAATAATCCAATCACTTCCCGCCCCTGATATTAACGAAGTAAAAGGACAGTATGCCGCTAAAAGAGCGCTGGAGGTCGCAGCAGCAGGTAGACATAATCTACTTTTTATTGGTCCGCCGGGCACAGGAAAAACCATGCTTGCTACTCGCCTGTCTGGTATTTTGCCAGAAATGAGCGAACAGGAAGCGATAGAATCTGCCGCCATCACATCGGTCAGCTACCAGGGGCTAGATACCAATAACTGGAGAAAAAGACCTTTTCGCAGTCCGCACCACACGGCTTCTGCCGCAGCATTAGTGGGTGGGGGTAGCAACCCCAAACCTGGTGAAATATCTTTAGCACATCACGGCGTGCTCTTTCTGGATGAATTACCAGAATTTGACCGACGCGTACTCGAAGTATTACGTGAACCACTGGAATCTGGCACGGTTACCATTTCCAGGGCCACCCGACAGGCGGAATATCCTGCTAAATTTCAATTTCTGGCCGCAATGAACCCTTGTCCCTGCGGGCATTTTGGTAACCCTCGCGGTGCATGTCGCTGCACCTCTGACAAAATAAGGCGCTACCTTCTGAAACTGTCAGGTCCATTTATTGACCGTATTGATATGCATGTTGATGTACCAGCGATAACCCAGGAAGAACTTCGCTCAACTCCAGATATCAAGGCAGAAGACTCAAAAACCGTGCGCAACAGAGTAGTCGAAGCAATGCAAAAGCAGGTAACAGACAGAGGCAAATGTAATGCAATGTTGAACCCTAAAGAGCTAGAGAAATATATGGATTTTGCCAGTGGTGCGGAAGATTTTATATTAATGGTACTTGAGAAATTAAAATTCTCAGCCAGAGCTTATCACCGAATTTTGAGAGTGTCCCGTACCATTGCAGATTTGGAAGGAGCCGTCCAGGTCACTCAGGAACACCTGTCAGAAGCTCTCAGCTATCGCAGGCTGGAAAGAATGCTATCTCAGGTGGCATAACTGAGGGGTTAATTTACGAAACTTTGAAATCTACAAAAAGGATAAAAATAACAACCCCTACAGTAAAAACAATGCGCAACGAGATAAATCAAGATTAATCAGGAGAATTTATTCACTTTATAAGAATAAATACCTGATAATAAGAGCAACTATTACAAAACGGTCGTATTAGATAAAGTAGTCACAAGGAGTTAGCAGTAATGAATTTTGAAACGCCAGATGAAATTGAACCCGGTCGGTACCGATTTCGTCCTAATCCGTTTGAGCCCTGGCAGGAAGTTCATATTTTTAACGATTCCTCCAGTCCGAAGACACTCCTGAAGGCCCGCTGGGATGGAGTGGAAATAGACGCTGCAAAAATCATTAACCGCGGAGAGTGGAAAGCCGTTTAAAATCAAGAAGCTATATAGCATTCTAAAAAGCCTTAAAACATACTCCTCAAAAACCAGGTATTTTTGTATCTAAACCCGGCACATTCCCCTAAAATATCACCCCCTTTTTAAAGAAATAAGTCCTCAGTTTTGTCAGTCGTACGTTTAAACAAACAACAATCACTTGCCGTTAATCAGACATCGTCACCACTATTGGTGCTAGCCGGTGCCGGTAGCGGTAAAACAGCAGTAATTACTCAGAAGATTGTCCACCTTATAACTCGTTGTGGTCACAAAGCTAACCAGATAGCCGCAGTAACCTTTACTAATAAAGCGGCAAAAGAAATGAAAGCCAGAGTTAGCAAGCTGCTGGGAGAATCTTCTGCCAAAGGATTAATCGTTTCAACGTTTCACAATCTTGGCCTGAACATCATCCGTCGAGAATATAAAGCGCTTGGCATACGTCAGAATTTCACAATTTTTGACGATCAGGACTCTCTGGCATTAATGCGAGAACTCTGTAAGAAAGATGACAATACCGATAAAAACGAGCTATTAGAAGTACTTCGATGTATTTCAGCCTGGAAAAATGACCTCATATTGCCTGAAACAGCAATATCCACTGCCAGAGATAACGATGAATTACTTGCAGCCAGGCTTTATGAAGCCTACAGCAGAAGCCTGAAGGCTTATAATGCAGTAGATTTTGATGATTTGATTTTGGTACCTACCTTGTTATTGAGAGATAACGACAAAGTCAGAGAAAAATGGAACAATAAAATCCGTTACCTGTTAGTCGATGAGTATCAGGACACTAACACCAGTCAGTATGAATTAGTTAAGTTACTTACGGGAAGACTTGGTAACTTCACTGTAGTTGGCGACGATGACCAGTCCATTTACTCCTGGCGCGGTGCTCAACCTAAAAACCTGGAACTACTTAAACAGGACTTCCCTCATTTAAAAGTGATTAAACTAGAACAAAACTACCGCTCCTGTGGCCGAATATTAAAATCGGCCAACGTATTAATTGCCAATAATCCTCATTTATTTGAAAAAAGCCTGTGGTCGGATAAACAGTACGGCGAGCCAATCAGGGTGCTCTCAGTCAAAGATGATAACGATGAAGCAGAAAGAATTGCTAATGAAATTCTTTCAAAAAAAATAAACAATGGCTATAAATATCAGGATTTTGCTATTTTATATCGCGGAAATCACCAGTCCAGACTGATTGAACGTGCACTGGTTATTAAACAAATCCCATACAAAGTCAGCGGCAATACTTCGTTTTTTGCCAGAGCTGAAATCAAAGATATTATGGCTTACCTGAAACTACTCATTAATGCTGATGACGACAATGCATTTATCAGAATAGCCAATGTCCCCAGACGAGAAATCGGTGCAGGTACGCTGGAAAAGCTGGGCAATTACGCTAATCAGCGTGGAATAGGCATGTATGCCGCAATATTTGAACTGGGGCTGGAAGAAAGCCTGACAGGAAAAGGATTACGCGCAGTCAGAAAGTTCGGCGAAATCATCGGCCGCGCCAGTGACAATATTAAACGCGGTGACACCATGGAAGTGCTTAATGAGTTGATTGCTTATATTGGCTATCATGGTTTTTTATTTGAAACGTCAAGTACCCCGAAAGCTGCTGAATTTCGTTGGAGCAATGTCAGCGAATTATTAAAATGGATTGCTCAGGGAATAGAAGATAATGCCGAAGCGGAAAACCCTTTTGCAACTGCAGTCAATAAAATCTGTCTGCGAGAAATGCTGGATCGAAACAATGAAGAAGAGGCAGAGCAAAATGAGGTTCAGCTAATGACACTCCATGCTTCTAAAGGACTAGAGTTTCCTCATGTTTTTTTAATGGGCATGGAAGAAGAGTTGTTACCACATAAGTCCAGTATTGAGGAAGATAATATCGAAGAAGAACGCCGGCTTGCTTATGTGGGAATAACCCGAGCGAAAGAAACTCTCTCAATTCTTGTTGCAAAACAACGACAAAAATATGGTGAAGTGATTAACTCGGTACCAAGCCGTTTTTTAGAAGAAATGCCACAAGATGACCTCGACTGGGAAGAGGATCGTCTGCAAATTTCTGATGATGAAAAGCGAGAGCGAGGAAAATCTAATATGGAAAATCTGAGGAAAATGCTCTCATCCTAACCGTTTCTTATAACCTCTGATACAGTTTAAAAGTGACGTTGAATACCTCCAACGGTGTAATTCATAAACACTAACGCTCATGATTTTTAACAAAACTGTCAAATTCACTCGCCCGTGTAATCGTATCATCAGACTTATTTTCCATCACTTTAATTTTTTCAATAAAAATATCAAAGTGATCTTCAGCTTCCATATGAGAGGTAAAAGGTCCAAGCTCAATTTTTTCGCGAGTCTGAATCCACCACCCTTTTTCCGTGTGGTAATATCGGTTAGCTCTAAACCAGGTTTTTTCTGCTTCATTAGCTCGGGTTTTCATCTTTTATGATACCCAATCTTTCAATTACTCTTTCATTTTAGACTGATGTGTTGTTAATTTGTAATACCCTTTTTTAATGACAGCCAATTTATTAAAAGCAAATATCTATAAATACGAATATTATTTATTAATATGAATAACAGCACTATTATTACCCGAGACCTGAATCACCTAAAAAATTAAGCGTTCTGCTAAAATAACGGAACCATCGCATCGAATTTATTCAGTCATTAACAAAAATTTATCAACTCAACAAAGAGAAAACAATGAAATATTTAGTGTCATTACTTTTTACTACGTTATTCCTGTCAGGTTGCGTTACAACAGGAAATCAAACTGTCGCCGAAAAACGAATGGCCATTCAGACAATGAAAAATGATGTACTTGGTCAACTTTATAAACTCAAGCCCGACGTCAGGTCTCAAATCCGTGACGCTCCGGGCTACGCGGTATTTGATAATGCAAATATTAATGTCATTCTGGCCAGCTTTGGCGGAGGATATGGCGTTGTGAAAAATAATAAAACAGGCCAATCAACTTACATGAATATGGGGGAAGTAGGTCTTGGAATAGGCATGGGTGTTAAAGATTTCAGTGTGGTATTTATCTTTCACAATACTGACAGTTTAAACCGATTTGTCCAATACGGCTGGGCCTTTGGCGCACAAGCCGATGCAGCGGCTGTTGCTAACAAAAAAGGTGGTGCTATCGGTGGAGAGATGACCGTTGACAACGCGACTATTTACCAGATTACTGAGACAGGCCTTGCCCTTCAGGCTACTTTAAAGGGAACTAAATACTGGAAAGATACCGAATTAAACGGCTCTCTCTGAGCTCAGTTTACAACGAACAGGTAAGGGAGAAGTGACACAACATTACAATTAGTTATCTTTTCCCTGTAAGACTGATTATATTTTTCCAACCCGATATCAAGACAAAGACAACTACCAACTACCAACTACCAACTATTAATATAAATATAAAAGATAAATAAAACGTAAATACTCAACTTAAGCATCAGGTAAAAGCAGCTTTTTCATCTGAGAAACATCCCAGTCTCTGGGTCCCATTGCGAAATAAGTAAGATTTCCATCGGGATCAACGAGGTAAGTCACTGGTAACACAGGAACTCTCCACAATTTTAAATTTGTTTTATCATCAACTAATATTTGAAATGATACCGGATGACTTTGTAAAAACTGTTCTCCAGCAGCCCCTAATGGCCCTGCATGAACAGCAATAATCTTAAGGTTTTCTGACTTTAATGATTCATAGAGTTTATTAAGTGCCGGAAACTCTTTAATACAGGGGCCACACCAGTACGCCCAGAAGTTAACCAGTACATAATCACCTTTATAATCAGCCAGGTTTTCCATTTTCCCGTTAATGTTCATCAATTTTAACGCGGGTGCTGATTTTAACGGTGTTATTTTACTCATCAGAATTTCCTCACTCAATACCGGTTGAGCAAGGATAGCTAGAAAAAAACATAGAATAAATAGTCGTGGCATATGAAACTCTCTCAATACAGCGTGCTTCCTGATATTAGCCATTTGTCCTGATTAAGGCATTGACTGGGTATTGCCCACTGGAGTAGACAACGCATCTGACACCAGCCGTTCTACATTGTCACCCGTTAATGACTTTAGAAATAAAACCAGATCTTTCTTTTCCTGTTTTGTCAGGTTCAATGATTTAACCAATGGCGACTGGTTTTCGTTACCAATTCCTCCCTGATTATAAAAATCGACTACCTGATTTAAAGTTGCTAAAGAACCATCATGCATATAAGGTGCTGTTAATTCGATATTTCTCAGACCCGGCGTCCGATATCGCCAGCGATCAGCAGGTTTCTGCGTGACTTCATAAAGTCCCAGATCCGCCATTTCAGGATTAGAGACTGTATCGATAACCGACTTTTTAATCGAAATGAACCGCCCCGGAGAAACCTGAACCCGTTGAGCTTTGTTACGATTACCCATTGACGCAACCCAGCCAATGCCTGTGTTATGTAGTTTTTGATCAGTAAAAGTCGCATCTTCTTTTTCAATACGATGGCAAAGACTGCAGCGTGCTTTTCCACTAAATAGCTTAAAGCCTCTTTTCTCGGCAGATGAAAGTGCATTTTTTTCTCTGCCATAAAGCCAGCGATCAAACGCTGAGTTTGCTGAAATCAAAGTACGCTCATAACTGGCAATTGCTTTTCCAAGCGTAGTAACACTAACCGGGCGACCCTTAAATGCCTTTTCGAACAATCCGTTATAGTCAGTTAGTCCCTTTATTCTTTCTATAACCATGCCCATAGAAGGCATAGCCATCTCATTGGATGCGAGCAAAGGTAACCATATCTGATTTTCCAGCGATGTCTCTCGTCCGTCATGATGTAACTTCTTCTGGTAGGCAACGTTATACAATGTGGGTGAATTTCGGCGGATAGAACGACCTTCAAAACCTACAGGAGTTTTAAGCTCATTACTGGTAAACCCTTGCTCGGGAATATGGCACATAGCGCAGGAAATTGTTTTATTCAAAGACAAACGACGGTCAAAAAACAGTTTTTTTCCCAGTTTAATTTTTTTCTCTGTTAAAGGGTTATCGACTGGTACTGGCAATGATGGTAAACCTGCGGGTTTGTTAAGTGTATTTTTTAGTAAGTCGGTTTCTTTTCCCCTGACAACCTCCAGACTACGAGAGCGTGTTTGATAATTTTTTGACTGATAATTCTCCTTATTATCACCAGGTCCTGAAACAATAGCTGTCACTTTATCAGTTATTAACTTAACACTTTTTTTCGTCTCATTTTTCTCCATCATAAGAGTTTTAACATCATTAAGAATAACATCAGGATGCAAAAATGAAACACTATAGATATTTCGAATA
>JADGFG010000061.1 GCA_016743995.1 Kangiellaceae bacterium
CAAGTGATTGTTCCGGCGGGACAAAAACTGAGTTTTGAACCTGGGAACTTACACATTATGCTAATGGGGCTGGATAAGAAAGGAATTAATAAACCTTTTGAAGTGACTCTGGTATTCAGACGACATGAGAAGGTTACTTTTGTTGTTAAGCCAGAAGCATCCATTAATCCTTCATAGAAACGATAAAAAGAAGCCATAAAAGAAACCTGAATTCAATAAAAAAACTGAAAATAAAAAACGGTTGAATTTGGTTGATAGAAAAAATAACGATAGAAAATAAAAGGTTAGTTATGCAAATGTTCTGGAATAAGTCTAAAAAAAATAACCCGGGTGAAGCGTCTGTAGAAGGAGAGGGAACACCTGTTTCTTTGTTGAAGGTTGTCATGTATACCGCGTTAGTGGTTGTCATTGTATTGTATTTCATAGGGGTCTACTGGAGTTCTGAACCTGACTTTTTTGAAGTTGATAGAAATGCAGCTAAGGTCAGTGAAGAGGGGAGTTTTGTGTTGGGTTACACTACGGTTAAGACCACTGAAACTATTGCCAGTACTTTACTGAATAAAGCAGGAGGCTATCTGAGTAATGATGTGCTTCCACCGTCGGTATTTCTCGACAATATACCCTCATGGGAATTTGGCGTTCTGGTTCAGGTTAGAGATATGGCGTCGGCGCTCAGAAATCATATGAGTCGGTCTCAGTCGCAATCTCTTGAAAATGAGTATCTCAAAGAGGTAGAGCCTTTATTTAATAATGATCATTCGCTCTGGATATTACCTTCTGCCGAAAGTAAATACGAGCTGGCCGTAGAAAAGTTATCAAAGTACCGAACTGAACTGACAAAAGTTAACAACCCGAACAGCCAGTTTTATGCTCGAGCGGATAACCTCAATGAATGGTTAAGTCTGGTTGAAAAGAGATTAGGTGGGTTATCACAACGATTAACGGCATCGGTAGGGCAGGAAAGATTGAATACTGATCTGGCAGGTGATATTGCTGCCGGTCAATCGACAGAAAATGCTAGTCATTTGCTGATTAAAACACCATGGATGGAAATTGATGATGTGTTTTATGAGGCCCGGGGGGCATGCTGGGCTTTAATCCATTTGTTAAAGGCTATCGAAGTTGACTTTAATCAGGTGTTGCTTAAGAAAAATGCTGTGATGAGTCTGGCCCAGATAGTCAGAGAACTGGAGTCAACTCAAGAGTCGATATGGAGTCCTGTTATTTTAAATGGTAGTGGTTTTGGTCTGATGGCAAATCACTCCCTGGTGATGGCTTCTTATATAAGCCGAGCCAACGCGGGCCTGATTGATTTAAGAGAATTATTGGCAAAAGGTTAACAAGCTAAAGGTTAACAGATTTGAAGTCTGTTGCGTTTTTTGAATCAAATTAACGATTGATTGAAGTAAAAAATGAAGTATTTATATTTTATAATATTACTGCTGTTGAGCAATGTTGTTAATGCTGGACAAAAAGTCAATAAAACGCTGGATGTCGCTAAAAATAGCACAGTAGAAATTTTTAATGTGCTTGGAAAAATAGAGATTACCAGTTGGCACAAAAACAAAGTAAGAGTTTCTGGAAGGCTTGACGACCTGGCCAGGGAATTTGTTTTTTTAACTAAAGACTCCAGAACGCTTATTAAGGTTAAGCTTCCTGAAAACTCAAATTTTATGACTCGTGATGGTTCAAAGTTAAAAATCAAAGTTCCTGTGGGGGCGAGTATAAAATTTAAAGGAGTGGCTACCGATTTAACCATTACCGCAATTAATGGGGGCGTTGATGTTCAGTCGGTGAGTGGTAATGTTGAAATTAAAAATGTTAAGGGAAATGTTCTGGTTAACAACGTTAGTGGTGAGCTTAACCTCCAGAACGTTGCTGGAAACCTGAAAATATCTACTGTCAGTGGCAACTTAAAAGCAAATGTTGATAGCGCTGAATTGGACGTGACGGGGGTTTCAGCGAATCTTGCAGTGTCGTTAAAAAAGGTTAAATCTGCAAGGCTTTCTAATGTTTCTGGTAATACTGCTATTTCAGGAAAATTAGAGAGACACGGAAGCCTCAATTTGAGTAGTATTTCAGGAGAGCTCACCTATTATTTTGAAGGAAAACTGAATGCTGTATTAGCAATGGAATCTGCGCGGGGTGGAACGATTATTAATGAGTATTCTGATGATAAAACGGTTAGCGCCACGTTTAATTTACAAAAGCTTAATTTTTCATCAGGAGAAGGAAGTGCTGTTATTCAAATGTCTACAGTTGCAGGAATGATTGGTTTGAAAAAAAATAAAACTAGAAAGAAACGGTAGGAAGTGTTTGTAATGTTTTACTTTGTTGAAACCTGCATTTCCAGGGAGTTTGGAGATAATACGGTTCAGGCTTGTAAAAAAGGTGAGTCATACGACTCACCTTTTTTATGAAAACCCAGTTAACTTTTGTTATTAAAATGCAGGTTTTTCACTGGCACTTTCGTAACGCTGGACACTGTCAGTGATTTCTGTTTTGGCTTCACCCGAGTCTCCCCAACCATCAATTTTGACCCACTTTCCAGCTTCCAGATCTTTGTAATGCTCAAAAAAGTGCTGAATCTGATTTAACAATAATTCTGGTAAATCTGATGATTCTTGTGCGTTCTTATAAATTGGAGTGAGTTTGCTGACTGGTACAGCAAGAATTTTCGCGTCAGTACCAGACTCGTCTGTCATCTTTAATACGCCAACCGGACGGCATTTGATTACAGAACCCGCCAATAATGGGAAGGGGGTTGGTACTAAAACATCTACAGGGTCACCATCTTCAGACAATGTATGTGGAACGTAGCCGTAGTTTGTCGGGTAATGCATACAAGTTGCCATAAAGCGATCAACAAAAATTGCGCCTGAATCTTTATCGACTTCATATTTAACCGGATCTGCGTGTGCAGGTATTTCAATAATGACATTAATTTCTTCTGGTAAATTCTTACCTGCGGGGACTTTGTTTAGGCTCATTTTTTCGCTACTTGTGTAGAGGTTAAAATTTGGGCGCGTATTATAGCTATAGTGCGGCGCAAAATAAACAGTTATTCAAAAATAAATAATCTCTTTATAAATCAGTCAGTTAAAATAACTAATATTCCTTTATTTACGCCATTAAACTTTATTGTTATACATGCAGTTAGTGATTTCGTGAGTTATACCCAAATTCCCTGGAAATGCAGGTTTCAGCGAGACAATAAGCCATTAGCTCACAGGCATAGAAGCGCCGGATTAAGCTATTCTATTTCAAGCTTCTATAACGACGAAGTTGATGGCTTATTGTCTGCTGCTCAGCGCTTAAGCTTGCTCAGCGCTTAAGCTTGCACAGCGTTGCAACGCCTGGAAAGGGCGCGCCATTCCCATCGGGTTGCGCCTTGTTCAAACTTAAGCGCTGAAACCTGCATTTCCAGGGAGTTTGGGTATATATGTTTTTTCGAGTCTGAATGGATTTCAGCTGAAATCATTGCCAATGACAACAGGGCTATCGGTATTAGTGTTTTTAATTTTTAAAGTGATTAATGTTTTGCAGGCATTGGTACCTTTTCTTGTCATGTAGTGGATTGCCCAGGAGTTGTATTTTAATTTTGTATTGGTTTTTATTGTAATCCTGACGTAGATTTTGCGTTTGCCCGCAGAATTTAAGTTGTAAATCCATCAGGTTGACCGCGCGCATTATAAAAATGAACGCTTTTAAAAATAAACGAGTTAGCCTGGAAAATTTATTTTAACTGTGGGGAAAATATGATCGATTTAATGCTAATACCACCAATTCTCGGTGTTCTTGGACTTGTAGTGGCTTTTGTGATTTACCTGTTCATTCAAAAATATTCTGGTGGTGAAGGTAAAACTGCAAAAATTGCCAGTGATATTCATGAAGGAGCGATGGTTTTTATGCGGCGGGAGTATTCTATTCTGGGTGCTTTTCTCGTGGCAATCACGTTGTTATTGTTTATTGCTTTTGATACCTGGCATACTTCAGCTGCATTTGTTGTCGGTGCATTGAGCTCCGCGATTGCCGGTTATATTGGCATGTTAACTGCTACTAAAGCTAATGTCAGAACAACTGTCGCTGCTCAGGAAAAAGGCGCTTCCGCTGCATTAACTGTCGCCTTTTATGGGGGCTCTGTGATGGGTCTTGCAGTTGCTTCAATGGGGCTACTGGGACTGGGCGGATTATATTATTTCTTTGGTGCTGAGCATGCGGAAGCTATTCATGGCTTTGGAATGGGTGGCTCAACTGTCGCTTTGTTTTCACGAGTTGGCGGTGGGATTTTTACAAAAAGTGCTGATGTGGGCGCTGATCTTGTCGGTAAACTGGAGGCAGGAATTCCGGAAGATGATCCCCGGAATCCAGGAGTCATCGCAGATAACGTCGGTGACAATGTCGGGGATGTTGCAGGTATGGGTTCTGATATCTTTGAGTCATATTGCGGTGCGATGATAGCAACAATTGCAATTGCTTCAACGATGAGTTTGACCTCATTAAAATTACTAACCGGTGGAGTGTCAGCAGAGTACCTGATGATGTTGCCGCTAATTCTGGCTTCTGTTGGACTTATCTGCTCAATTGTCGGCATCGTCATAGTTAAGGTTTTTGCCGGGCAGGCACCTGCAAAAGCACTGAGAACAGGTACCTTAAGCGCAACTATTCTTCTTATTGGTCTGGCTTATTTTATTGTCCAGGCTTTTGGACTGAACGTTAATATCTGGTTTTGTGTGATTTGTGGTGCTGTTGGAGGAAGTGTTATAGGACTGGTCACTGAATATTATACTGGAGGAGGGCCCGTGAAACGGCTTGCTCGAGAAGGAGAAACGGGGGCTGCGACAGTCATGATTGGTGGTCTGGCTGTTGGTATGGAGTCTGTGGTTATTCCGGTACTGACTATTGCTACCATTATCTGGTCAAGTGCTCAGTTGCTACAGGGAGCGGGGGTTTATGGTGTTGGTATTGCGGCGGTCGGGATGTTGGCGACAGTTGGAATTACCATGGCAATTGATGCTTATGGTCCTGTTGCCGATAATGCAGGTGGAATTGCTGAAATGGCCGGGCTGGGCGAAGATGTCAGAGCGATTACAGATGGGCTGGATGAAGTCGGTAATACAACTGCTGCTATTGGTAAAGGTTTTGCCATTGGCGCTGCAGGTCTTGCTGCGCTGGCGATTATTGCAGCTTACATCGAAGTTGTTTCCAGTAATAATGACGGTTTTTCACTGGAAGTGAGTAATCCGATGGTGTTAATGGGGATGTTTATTGGTGGAATATTTCCATTTCTGGTTTCTGCAATTACCATGCGAGCTGTTGGTACCGCTGCATTTGATATGATCAAAGAAATCCGTCGTCAATTTAAAGAAATACCAGGTTTACTGGAAGGAACGGCCGAACCAGATAATGCTAAATGCATTGATATTGCAACCAGAGCGGCACTTCGAAAAATGATTTTTCCCGGAGCGCTCGCGATATTTGCCCCGGCTATTGTAGGATTTGGTCTTGGCGCAGCGGCTTTAGGTGGTATGTTAACTGGTGCTTTAATTACCTGTGTTTTAATGGCATTAATGATGGCAAATGCCGGAGGCGCCTGGGATAATGCCAAAAAGTATGTTGAAAAGGGAAATCTGGGCGGGAAGGGTTCTGATGTACATAAAGCAGTTGTCGTGGGCGATACTGTTGGTGATCCCTTTAAAGACACGTCAGGTCCCGCAATGAACATTCTGATTAATGTCATGGCAATTGTCAGTCTGGTGATCGCACCACTTTTATAAAAAAGAAGAGAAAGTGATAAAGCGGATATTTAGTCCACTTTAATAAAGTGTATTAGTTAATATAACTATAAAGGGCGGTTATCGCCCTTTTTTTATGACCTATGTCATTAATAAACAGCCATTTTTTGCTATTTTTGCCATACTTATTCAGAGGTTTTAAATTTGTGATTAGACCGGGAGTTGATTAATTGATTATTTTCGTTAGACCGAAAAACTAGTTAATTCGACTGCTGGCTAATTTTATCAGTGTTGTTAACAGGATAATTGTGTGAGTCTGATTGCTTGCAGCGCTTTTACAGAACTTGATGATGAAATAAAGCAGGAGTTTTATGAAGACGTTGCTGCTGCGATCAAAGATATCAACGAGTGTGCTGTCGTACTAGAGACTGGTGCCGATAGCCAGGTGATTGAAAGAATGTTTCGTTCCTTGCATACTGTAAAGGGAAATTGCAATATGGTTTTCCTGGAGCCATTTGTTAATGCTGCACATAAGCTGGAAGATCTTTTTTCGGATATTAGAAGTGGTGATATTGAGTACAGTGATATTTATGGTAAGTTCGCGGTTGCCGTAGTCAATGTTTTTAATTCGCAGTTGATCTTACTTATTGATAATCAACCGGTTGATGATCTTTTTTTAGTTAAAATTGAGTCACTCATTGACAAAATTGAGAGCACTGAAACTGAACAGAGGCTCAGTTTAACCGCTAAGGCAATCATTGCGATTCAAGATGGACATTATAATCCTGAGCTAGTTGCTGTAGATGAAGAAAATGGCCGGGCTTTTAGTTTTCCTGATGCAACGGATCTGGAGTTTTTCGAATATATTGCTGATAAGCAGACTGCGATAGATCCTGAGTATCATCAATATGTACAAATTTGTGAAGCTCTTGCACTGAAATTGAATGCGATGTTAAAACGCAGTATCGAAGAACAGCAGGTGAGAGCGGTTGTTATTTTTATGGGACTCTCTCGGCGAATGGTTCCTTGTTCAGAAGTCATTCACTTTAATATTGACCAGGTTTTTTTTGCATCGGGCCTGTTGTCAAGAATGGCGGGCTGGACGACTGCTGCCGATGTCACTTTACAGTTATTAGAGTCTCATGATGGTAATGGTATGCCATATGGATTAGAAAACGAGGACATTATGCCGGTAGCCCAGGCAATTTCCCTGGCCTTTGAATTCACCAGTATTGTGATGGCAAACAAAAAACAGGGTTATAAACAGGCATTGTTTACCGCTGTAAAATCCATTAATGCAGAAAAAGAAATTCGCTATAAATCACGTTTAATAGAGCGGTTTAATACATTGATTAAAAATGAGTATCTTACCGGACAAATGTGGTAGGTATTATTTGAGGGGATTGTTGATGGTGTAATATAAGCAGAGTTGAATTAATCGGTAACTCTGCTTATATTATATGATGGCTATATTTTTTATACTGTAAATTTCTTCTTTAACTTCTTATCGACAGCAATATTTTTTAACTTCACATATTGAGGTAATCCATTTTTGTAAGGAGGATAAGATTCTCCTTTTATTAAAGGCAATAAATATTCTCGACACTGTTCAGTAATATGCATACCATCTTTAGTAATGAAATTACGTGGCATCATTTTTTCAACATTAGCTACTGCTGAAAGCTGAGCTTCACCAATGGTCCACTTATAGGTTTTGGTATTTTTTCTTACGATGGTGGGCATGACCGCATTTTTGCCTGCAATCGCAAATTCAAGTGCAGCTTTACCCATTGCATAGGCTTGTTCAACATCGGTTGCCGAAGCAATATGTCTGGCAGCTCTTTGTAAATAATCAGAGACAGCCCAATGGTACTTATAGCCCAGTTCATCTTTAACCATTTGTGCAACAACCGGGGCAACACCACCGAGTTGTTTATGTCCAAAGGCATCAACAGAACCGGCATCAGCTAAAAAGGTACCATCTTTGTAACTGGCACCTTCAGAGACAACAATGGCACAATAGCCATATTTTTTAACACAACGATCAACGCGTTTTAAAAACTTGTCTTTATTAAAGCTGATTTCAGGAAACAGGATAATGTGTGGTGAGTCACCTTCATTTTCTGCGGCCAGTCCGCCTGCGGCAGCTATCCAGCCTGCATGACGCCCCATCACTTCCATAACAAAAACTTTAGTGGAGGTTTTTGCCATAGAAGCGACATCAAACCCGGCTTCTCGAATGGAAACGGCAACATACTTGGCGACACTCCCAAATCCGGGGCAATTGTCAGTCACAGGCAGATCATTATCAACGGTTTTTGGAATGCCGATGCAGGTCATCGGGTAACCCATTTTTTCGCTCAGCTGGGAGACTTTATTGGCCGTATCCATTGAGTCACCACCGCCATTGTAGAAAAAATAGCCGATATTGTGGGCTTTAAAAACCTCAATAAGACGTTCATATTCAGCCTGATTTTCTTCAAGGCTTTTTAATTTATAACGACAAGAGCCAAAAGCACCCGATGGTGTGTGTTTAAGTGCGGCGATATCTTTTCTGGATTCTTTGCTGGTATCGATCAGTTCTTCAGTCAGGGCACCAATAATGCCATTTCGGCCCGCATAGACTTTGCCTATTTTATCTTTATGTTCTCTGGCTGCTTCAATTAATCCGCATGCCGAAGCATTGATAACGGCGGTAACTCCGCCTGATTGTGCATAAAAAGCATTTTGCTTCTTTCTGGGGGCCATTGTTTATCCTCGATGAAAATATGATCGGTTTCAATCAGGGCGACATTATAATCAAAATTTTAACGGGTAGATATTGTTCTTTGTTTTTTAATCGGCATTTATCTGAGCCAGTGGTATTCATGGTACAATCGCTGCCAGGTTTGGGTATAAATTAAATAAGAGAGCGTTAGATGCATTTGCATATTCTTGGGATTTGCGGCACTTTTATGGGCGGCATTGCAAGGCTGGCAATCGAAAAGGGGTTTAAGGTAACGGGTTCTGATCAGAACTGTTACCCGCCGATGAGCGATCAGTTGACTGAAATGGGTGTATCTCTGCATCAGGGGTATGATGCTCAACAGTTAACCCCGGCTGCAGACTGCGTTGTTGTGGGTAACTCTTTATCTCGTGGTACCCCGGTAATTGAGGCGCTTTTAAATTCTAATCAGAAATATCGCTCTGGCCCTCAATGGTTGAATGAAAATATACTTCAGGATAAATGGGTTATTGCAGTAGCGGGTACTCACGGAAAAACATCTACCGCCAGTATGGTCACCTGGATTCTGGAAGCGACGGGTTATAATCCTGGTTTTTTAATTGGTGGCGTGATGGAAAACTTTGCAGTTTCAGCGCGTCTGACAGAGTCTCCCTTTTTTGTGGTTGAAGCTGATGAATATGACACTGCTTTTTTCGATAAGCGTTCAAAATTCGTTCACTATCGAGCGCGTACCTGCATATTAAATAACCTTGAGTTTGATCATGCTGATATTTTTGATAATCTGGCAGCTATCGAGACCCAATTTCACCATCTGGTAAGAACCGTTCCTCAAAATGGCCTGATTATTCGGCCTTCTGAATCAGCGCCACTGGACCGGGTGCTTGAAAGAGGTTGCTGGACTGAAAAAGAAGAATTTTCTTGTGAGCCGGAAGCTGTTACTGACTGGCGCGCGGAGAAGCTGGTTGCAGATGGTAGTCAGTTTAAAATTTATTTTAAGAACGATTATAAAGGAACGTTGTGTTGGTCG
This sequence comes from Kangiellaceae bacterium, assembly GCA_016743995.1. Taxonomy (GTDB): domain Bacteria; phylum Pseudomonadota; class Gammaproteobacteria; order Enterobacterales; family Kangiellaceae; genus Aliikangiella. The sequence continues at coordinate 9,488 of JADGFG010000061.1, forward strand.
TTAATTGGTGACCATAATGTTAATAATGCATTGGCGGCGATTGCCGCAGCTCGTCACGTGGGTATTACTGTTGAAGATGCTATCAAAGCGCTTCAGGAGTTTAAAAATGTGAAACGCCGCATGGAGTTAAAGGGAAAGGTCAGAGAAATTGATGTGTATGATGATTTTGCTCATCATCCTACAGCGATCAAAACCACGCTTAAAGGCTTAAGGGACAAAGTGGGTGAGGGGAGGATCATTGCCGTGGTAGACCCTCGCTCTAATACCATGAAGATGGGAATTCATAAAGAGACCCTGGTTGATTCCGTTCAGCAGGCAGATATCTGTATTTTTCACACGCCAGAGTCCATTGACTGGCAGTTATATTTAAATAATAACCGGGTGACCGCTTTAAGTTCGTCAGAAGAAATTATCGATGAGGTAAAAAAAGTAGCGCAACCCGGTGATAGCATATTAATCATGAGCAATGGTGGCTTTGATAATATCCACAATAAGTTGTTAGAAAGACTGGCATGATTTGCTATTTTAACTAATGATTAATAAATATTAAAGTGCAATACAAAGGTAGTCTGATGACGCTACAATCTGGGCAAAAGAACGGGAGTGGTATTACTCTCGGTATTACGGGGGCTTCTGGCGCTATTTATGCGCTTAACCTGTTAAAACATCTGTGTTGTTATTTTGATGAAGTTCATCTAATGATTACCGATGCTGCCAGAGTGGTTCTGGCCACAGAGTTATCTTTAAAAGTCCCTGAAGCACCGACAAAAATTCAATCGATTCTGGCTGAGTATTGCGATTGTGATAAAAAGCGCCTGAGTGTTTATAGTCGAGATAACTGGTTTGCTTCGGTGGCCAGTGGGTCATCAGCGCCCAGACAAATGGTCATTTGCCCGGCAAGCATGGGGTGTCTTTCGGCGATTGCGACGGGAGCTAGTAATACCTTACTTGAACGAGCTGCTGATGTTGTTATTAAGGAAAAAGGCCAGTTAATTGTATTGCCGAGAGAAATGCCATTTTCTACGATTCATTTAAAAAATATGCTGACTTTGAGTGAGCTGGGCGTTACCGTGATGCCAGCTTCTCCTGGTTATTATGGTCAGCCAGAAACCATTGAAGATCTGGCGAACTTTGTCAGTGCTCGTATTCTTAATCATCTGGGCGTTGAAAATGATGTTAGTGTTAAATGGGGCTACTCTGGCTGAGGTTGCCAATTTAAATTATTAAGTATCAGGTAATAGATGAAGTATGACCGTTAATGCACTAGAGATAAAAAATTTAAAAAAAACTTATGGTAATTCGTTTGAGGCATTAAAAGGTATTTCTTTTAATGTGGAGCAGGGGGATTTTATTGCTTTGCTTGGTGCAAACGGTGCCGGAAAGTCAACAACAATTGGAATTATCTGTTCGTTGGTGAACAAAACAGCAGGTCAGGTGAGTGTGTTTGGTCACTCTATTGATTCTGAGTTAGAAGCAGCAAAACGTTGTATCGGATTAGTTCCTCAGGAATTTAACTTTTCACAATTTGAAACCTGTCATCAGATTATTGTTAACCAGGCTGGCTATTATGGTTTAGCTAAAAAAGTAGCGATTCAACGGACCGAAGAAGTGCTAAAGTTACTCTCTCTGTGGGATAAACGACATGAGCGTTCTTTTGATTTATCTGGTGGAATGAAACGGCGTTTAATGATTGCCCGTGCATTGGTCCATAACCCTCGAATATTAATTCTGGATGAGCCGACGGCTGGTGTCGATATTGAAATTCGTCGTTCTATGTGGCAATTTTTAAGAGAGTTGAATGCAAAGGGTACAACGATTGTTTTAACAACGCACTACCTGGAAGAAGCAGAACAGTTATGTCGAAATATTGCCATTATCAAACAGGGAGAAATTATTGAAAATACCAGTATGAAAGATCTGATTTCGCGACTGGATATTGAAACTTTTGTGTTAGATGTTGATAAAATGCCGCAAGAATTTCCTTGCATCAATAATGTCTGTTTTAAAAAACGTGATGAGTCCAGCATAGAAATTGAGGTTCCAAAAGAAGTGGCATTGAATGAGGTGTTTTCCTGGTTGACTGAAAGGGGGATTAATGTATTGAGTATGAGAAATAAATCGAATCGCCTGGAAGCGTTATTTGTTCAGTTGACTGAGGAGGAGTGATAATCATGAGTCTATTTGATAAGCAGTCGTTGATTGCGCTTAAGAGTATTGTCAGTAAAGAGATTTCACGATATTTCAGAATCTGGATTCAAACTCTATTACCTCCAGCCATTACCATGTCATTGTATTTTGTGATTTTTGGTCAGTTAATCGGTTCACGGGTTGGGATGATTGAAGGTATTAGTTATATGGAATATATTACGCCCGGAATTATTATGATGTCAGTTATTACCAATTCTTACTCGAATGTTGTCAGCTCTTTTTTTAGCGCAAAGTTTCAACGAAGTATTGAAGAAATGCTGGTTTCTCCGGTTCCCACGCTTTATATTCTGATGGGCTATGTGCTTGGTGGCGTAAGTCGAGGTATTCTGACTGGTGTGATTGTTACGCTTGTTGCTTCTCAGTTTGTTGAGATAGACATCTTTAACTGGGGGGTGCTCATTTTTGTTGTTATTTTAACTTCAATGTTGTTTGCCACTGCGGGTCTGGTCAATGCCGTGTTTGCCAGAAAATTTGATGATATTTCTATTGTGCCGACTTTTATACTGACTCCATTAACTTATCTCGGTGGTGTTTTTTATTCAATAAAAATGCTACCTGAATTTTGGCAGACGGTTTCTCTGGCTAATCCCATTTTGTATATGGTCAATGCTTTTCGTTATGGTTTTTCAGGCATTTCAGATATTAATATTATTCATGCTCTATTGTTGATCGGTGTGTTTATTATCAGTCTGTTAACGCTTGCCTATTATTTGTTGGCTAAAGGTATTGGAATAAGATCCTGATTAACTGAGAATTTCCAGGGAGTCTGGGGTTACATTAAAGCGATTGATGCAATGTGCTAATTCTTTTATGTTAAACCATTCGCCTTCTCTGGGTGCACAGTTTATTTGTATCTTTTCTGTGTTCCAGACAAAACAAAGCTGATAAGCGTGGAGGTATCCTCTATCGGCGTTTGTTCCCTGGTATCGTGTATCTCCCAAAATTGGAGAACCAAGAGACTTTAAAGCAACTCTGATTTGATGAGTTTTCCCTGTTATGGGCTGGATCCAGAAAAAACGTTTTCCAGGCACCAGGGAGCAGGTATTAAAGTTAGTAATCGCCGGGTTTTGTTTATCTTTTTTTAGCATCCAGCTACCATTTCTGGATTTTTGCATATCACCAGTAATTGCTCCCTGTTTTTTACTGGGTTTTCTATCTGATAGAGCAATATAAGTTTTTTGTATTTTTCTGTCCGAAAATAAATGATTCAATGTAGCCGCATGTTTTTTAGATTTTGCAAAAAGCAGTAAGCCTGATGTCATTTTGTCTAATCGATGAACAGGCCAGAGCTGAGCCTGTTTGCTCGAATTTACTTGAGCTGCAATACCTGGCGCACCATTTTCTGTATGAAAAGATATCTCGGCTGGCTTATAAATGGCTAATAATTCCCCATTCTCATAAATTGTTTCGAATTGATACATTAAAACCTGACTTGAGGAGCGGCGATAGAATCGCTATAACTTGAAATAAATTAAGTATATACTGCGCAGGTTAGTAAGTCCTTGAATTTTGTATTTTCAGCCTTATGTATTATTTATAGTCAAACTTTTTGTCTGAACCAGGTACCTGAACAGGCGCTTGAAATGCACAGGGTAAAAATAGACTGGTTTTAAAACAACCTGCTTTTAGAATAGATAGAATCTAAATCAGGTATAAAACTGAGAGTCCTGATATTTAAACAATAATGATAACTGCGGGCTATTTATAGAAGCGCCCGATGAGTAACATGGATATTAAAGGGAGTGATAGAGTATGGCACTTATTTTAATTGTTGACGATGATCCTCAGATGTTACGTCTGATTACAGATATTGTAGAGCTTGATAATCATGAGGTATTACAGGCACAAGATGGTGCAATGGCTTTGACCCGCTTTGAAACCCAAACACCTGATCTGATGATTACAGATATTCTGATGCCAAACAAAGAAGGGTTGGAGCTTATATCCGAAATTCGCTACCAACATCCAGAAATAAAAATAATTGCTTATTCAGGTGGCGGTGCTTCTGATCCTGAAAGTTACCTGGAATTCGCCAGAGGCATGGGCGCTGATAGAGTATTTAGCAAACCGGTACCACTGGCTGAACTACGAGAGCAAATTCAGTTATTGCTGGCGGAAAGTTAACACAGGCGAAGGTTCATTTTTTCCTGTTTTTAACCTTTCCCAGTTAGTCATTATCAATGGCTACAGTAAACCAGAACTGACTACCTTTACCTATTTCACTATATAACCCAGTTTCTCCGCCCATAAGCTCGGAAAGTTGCCTGGATACAATGAGTCTTAACCGACCAGCAAAACTGCTGTTAGTTAGCTTGGTCGCTTGATGCAGTGAGTCAAATAGTCCTTTTTGTGCATCCTGATTAATGCCAACGCCGGAGTCTTTAACGGTGAATCTGAGCATTTGTTTTGAGTCAACATTAATGATATCTGCGTAGAGAGAGATTTCTCCTGATTTAGTAAAACGAATAGCGTTGCCTAACAGGTTTCTTAATATTTGCTTTATTCGAGCGACATCAGCGATTACTTCTGTTGGAACATCAGGGTCAGTACTGGCCTGTAGAGAGAGTCCTTTATCATTAGCATAATGAGATAATTCTGAGGCCAGATCATCGACCAGTTGTCTTACACTGGTTGGTTTAGGTGATAATTTCAGCATGTTGGCATCGAGCTTTGAAAAGTCGAGAATATTATTCAGGTTATCAACCAGTGTACGCGTTGAACGCTTGGCAATATTGAGCAGTTGTTTGGGTTCTGCGTCAAACTCATATTCAGAAAGCAGCTTAAGCATGCTGATAACGGATTTCATCGGTGTCGTAATTTCATCGCCCATGCGAGATAAAAACTCTGATTTAAGACGAGGAGCTGCAACGGCTGTGTCTCTTTGTGAGATAACTGATGAAATGTTCAATTTCATATTGGCTTCAGTTTCCTGTAGTCGTCTGACTTCCAGGTTGGCTGATTTCTTTTGTTGCTGAAGTTGTTCAATGCGACTTCTGATCGCCTGTATGGCATTAACCATATTATTGTCTTTGCTAAGATTTTGTAGTGTAACAAGACGGTCTATCTGTTCAGCAATCGGTAACTGAATATCAATAGTATCACTGAGCAGACGTATTGATTGTTGCGAGTGAGAAAGCTGCTTGATAATAACAAACAACAAAAGAAAGGTGAGTATTGTTCCCACTGCGCCATAAAATAGTGTCATAGATAGTAAAGGAGGTTGTTCGACCAATAACACCATTTGCCAGAGTGCTGATTTTATCGTTTTTGGCCACATTACTGGTACTGTCTGATAATTTGAAATATCAGGTGAGGTGTCTATGCTGATAGACTGAATTTTGTTATCGGCGATAATTGCCACCGGCACTTTCACTGAATTATGATATTTTTTTAGTGAATCTACGTCAAAGAGCTGGACACCAATGAGCGCACCTATGAGTTTATTTTCAATGTTTTTAAGTGGAACGAGTATTAATATTGAGGGTTTTCCTTTGAATTCTCGTAGCAGGCTTACTGTTGATTTTGTTTCGTAAAGCCTTGCTATTGGTTTCGACAAGTCGGCGTGCTGTCCGGGGAGTGAGGGATTGTCGAAATAAAGAATATCATTGCTGAGAGCATGAACACCTAGCAGGGAAAGTCCAGCTGCAGCGTATAGTTTTTTCTGAGATTCCAGCCAGAAATTCCATTCAGTTGCAGGAGTATTCTGCCAGAATGAATTGTAAGACAGTGATACCAGAGAGTCTTGAACGGCAGCCAGGTCAGCGTTAATTTTTTCGGCTAACTGTTCGGCATTAACCTCTGCCACTGTTAAATTCTTCGCAGGCGAAGTCTGATTAGATGATTGAAGGTATATTAACAAACAAGTAAATAATGCACCGACAACGACTATTGTTAAAATCGAAAGTCTTGAAGAACTCATATGAACTATCTCAAATTGATTACTATTATTATCATTATTAGTTTAAGAATATCAGAAAAAATTTGATTCTACCGAATTTATATCCATAACTGTGACTTAATCAGGATTTGAATTTTACGCCTTTTATTTTTTTTATTACTCTTAAATGTTTATTTAAAATCAAGTCATTGTTTTCTGCCTGTTTTGTCAGATAACCGTTAATAAATTCAATTTCGGTATCTTTTTTATTCAGTATATCCTGTAACATTGAGGAAGTATTATTTTTGGTTGTAAGAACGACGTTTTTTATATCCTGTTCAAGTGATTTGATGTTAAGTTCGGAGTGAAGTAGAGGTAACAGAGGGGCCAGTTCATTCAGTAACTCTTTTGCTTCCTGAATTAGTTCATCTGTCTGGATTATCTCCCCATTCTTAATATGCTTTAAAGCTGTTATTGGATTAATAACTGAATTAATAATGAGTTTAACAGTCATTGAATATAGGTGATTGCTATTCCAGCAGGCTGTAGGGAGAACTGTATTCAGACAGTTGATAATTGGCTTAATAAGTTTTTCATCGTAATGAGTCGTCAGGTTGCCTATTAATGTCTGACCACATCCTGTATAGACAAGGTGGTTCTTGTTAAGATAAGCTCCATGGGTTACAAAGGCATGAAAAATTGCGTGTTCTGGAAAATAGTGCTGCATAATTTCTACGAGACCCAGGCCATTCATCATTAATATTATGGGGCAGTTAACGGGGCTAACTTTAACCAGTTTTTTGCAAAGTTGTTCCAGCTGATGTGCTTTTACACAGATTATAATCGCATCCTGGTTTTGCCACTGTTCCAGGGTATGGTATTGTATTTTGTGCACAAAATTATTATTTGGGGATGTTACCTGAATTGTCCGGTTAATTTTTGGAGTACGGCTGTATAAATAAGCTGGGTGTTTATTTTGTTGTAAATAACAGGCCCATAAGTGACCAATAGCACCATCGCCGATAATATTAAAAGTTGGTTGAGCCATTAAGTACTTATCCGTGACCATGGTGATAATTTTAAAAGTTCTTGTTTTGGGTCGTTCTTATGCTGTAATAGTTATCAGCTTGTAAAGCAATGACTCTACACCAATCTAACAGGACTATTTTTTTATCTGGTTATTATACGGCCTGATAGAAATACGTCCTGTTTTTATTGATTCTTTAGTCTGGCTATCTGGATCCACCTTATTGGTGGTGTTAAAAGTTGACTGATTATTATATTGAGATTAAAACATAAATGAACGAAGCAAATAAACAAAAATATGACTGGAGAGTTACAGCCAGGTTGTTAGTTAAACCCCAGGTTGCCAGTTTGTATTTTCTTGGACTATCGGCAGGCATTCCACTGGCACTCATTTTTTCTTCTTTGTCTTTGTGGCTTAATGAGGCGGGGGTGACTAAATCAACAGTCACTTATTTTAGCTGGGCTGCGTTGGCTTTTTCTTTTAAATTTGTCTGGGCTCCAATTATTGACAGTTTACCTGTACCTTTTTTGACTCGGTTTCTGGGAAGAAGAAGAGGCTGGTTGCTGGTTGCTCAGTTTGGCGTGATTGCTGCCATTATGCTGATGAGTTCGATTGATCCGGCTATGGGTGAGCAAAGCTTGTATCTGATGGCCTGGGCTGCGGTATTACTTGGATTTTCTGCTGCTACGCAGGATGTAGTGATTGACGCTTACAGGATAGAAGTCGCTGATGTTAATATTCAGGCTTTATTGTCATCCACTTATGTCGCAGGTTACCGAACGGCAATGGTTATCTCTGGAGCGGGCGCGCTTTATCTGGCAGACCTCTGGGGAACAGACAAAGGACACTATCGTTACGAAGCCTGGATGTTGACTTATTTATTCATGGCGGGAGTGATGTTAGTCGGTGTATTGACAACTTTATTGATCAGAGAGCCAGCTCAACAGAATGGACGAGTGCTAAAGCATACGGCTATTCAGTATGTACGGTTTTTTATTTTTTTCCTCATTTGTGTTTCATTATTTGTTTTTTCTTACCTGATAACTTCAGATTATGCGGTCCAGTTGAAACAACAGCTAATCGATTTGCTGAATAATAAAGCGCTGGGAAATTTTATCGTGGAAGCTTTTCAGCTTTTATTATCTGCGGCTATTTCCATAATAGCTGGCTTTTTTCTGATAAAAGCAGGGGTTACTGATAAAGATATGGTCAGGGAAAGCTATTGGTTACCTGCTGCCGATTTTTTTAATCGTTATGGAGGTCGACTTGCTATCTTGTTACTTGTGTTTATTGGCTTTTACCGTATATCAGATATTGTGCTCGGTGTGGTTGCCAATGTTTTTTATCAGGATATCGGTTTTACTAAAACAGAAATAGCGACGGTGGCCAAAACATTTGGTCTGATCATGATGATCATTGGTGGATTTTTAGGCGGTGTTTTGTCAATCAGGTTTGGTGTCATGAGAATATTACTGGTTGGTGCCGTTTTAACGGTTGTGACTAACTTAAGCTTTATGTGGCTGGCTCATGCGGGTCACAATATTCCTTTACTTTACCTCGTCATTTCGGCAGACAATTTAACGGCTGGCCTTGCCAGTACCGCGTTTATTGCATTTTTATCTAGTATAACCAACGTATCGTTTACTGCAGTCCAGTACGCAATATTTAGTTCTTTGATGTCACTGATACCAAAAATTATCGGTGGTTATTCTGGGAGCATGGTACAGAATATTGGTTATTCAAATTTCTTTCTGGTCGCCAGTTTAATGGGGGTTCCTGTTTTGTATCTGATTTATCTTTTAAATAAACACTCCAGGTTTAAGCTGGAGTCTTGAACCGATTTACCTGGTCATGGAGAGATAAGAATAATAAGAGAAACATACTGCTTGTTATCAGTGGATTATCAGTGGAAAAGATAAAAGTCAGGAATTAAAAAAGCCTGCGAAGCAGGCCTTTTTGCAGAGCAGAAACCAGGCTCTGTTATTCAGTAATCTGGTCGATTAAAAGTGATAGAAAACACTAATGTAAGTGCCATCAGACTTTATGTCCGATAGAAAATCTTTCTCATCGACATCCAGGTCCAGGGTTCTGTATCCCAGCTTGCCGCCCAGGCCAATTTCACTTTCATAGCCAACACCAATTAACAGGTCCGAAACCTGGTCATCATCATAACTGATAACATTGACTTCAGCATCAACGAAAAAGCCGGTTAACGGAAGGTCTACTCTACCTTTGAGATAAAGCAGCGGAATGGTGAAATCAATATCTTCAAACTCGTTCAGGCTGGTATTGGTGGTTGAGGCTATTCTCATTTCGCCGTCATATTGTCTGATTGTCAGACCTGCATCCAGGTTAATCCAGTTGTCCAGTAGTTCATAATACAATGTATATTCAATATTACTTAAATCAACGAATGTGTCGATGTTATCCTGTACAGAATAGGTCTGGCCATTAAATACAATACTTCTGCTTAACGTTGCATTGGCACTGGTGTCTATGTCAGAGGAAACAATTTTAATATTTGGGATAAAGGGTAACGGGTGCTCCAGAGATGCCCAGAAGATATTATTGCTACTATCGGAGAAACCCAGGTCATCTTTGATGTCTATTTTATCACCAATAATCAGGTTGCTATTTGACTGAATCGTGCCTTCATAATCAGGTTTCCACTGGTATCCGCCAATTTCAAACCCAATCATATCTGCTTGTACAACAGGGGCTAATGCGATTCCAGCAACCAGGCATGCTCCTAACAGTTTCTTCATAATGTATTCTCTCTATTTTGTTCTTTTATTAATAGATACTTAAACTCTTCTGTGTATGCCCCTGATTATGGACTATGAACGCTTAAAAAGGGAGAAATTAATCACAGAATTCTCAATATTATCAAGTATATCGCGTATTTTATCAGTAATCCTGTGTTGAATTATCGAATATCTCAAGCAGGGATTTGTCGCTCAGGATTATAGACAGCTGTTGACTCAATAATTGATTCACTACGCCAGTTACGTCAAGTTCAGTGGCTGGGTTCGCGACTTCCTGTTGTCGTTTCATGGTGTAGATTTTTTCATATTTGTTGCCCTGGTGTCTGGCAATGACTCGTAACTGACTCTTTACCATGACCTCTGATTTAAAAAAAGACTTATTAACGGAAACGTCAAACTGTTCAATCTGAAGATTAAATGACAGATCTGCCAGTAGTGCATTACCGATAATTTTAAAGTTATTCTGCTTCATATTAGCAATGAGTTTGTTTTTTAAAGTTTTTGCATCATCTGGGTTATGTGGAATATGCTGTATATTTTCATCTTTTGAAGTTGTTTGAGCAGAGCGTTTATCCTCTACCGTAATTGCAACCACTTTGGCGTGAGCTGATAACTGTTCCAGTTGAGTAATTTCCGGGTCAAAGTGATATTTTAAGCTTGTGGTTGTACAGCCTGAAGAGAACAGGATGATAGCTAACAAAAGGAAAGGACGTATCGAATGGCTGGCATTGTTACAACCGAGTTTGTTGAGGCATAATTTTAAATTTATCATTGGCATAATCCGGGTTTAATGCAAAGAGTCTGGGTATAATTCATTATTTATCAGGTGTTATATGGCTAGTGTATCAATAGTTTGATTAAGGTTAAATTAGACATTCGTAAATTTTGGAAATTATTTAATTCTGACTCTGATAACACTGACTTTGATAACAGAGACAGTTTACCCATTTTATTTAAATCGAGTCGGGTTTTTAGCTAGCCATACCGTAAATTTACTATCTTTTGATAATGAAGAAACCGATTTAAAATAGTTTTTCAGCATGTTCGCATAAGGCAAATGTCGATTGGCAACGACTCTTAGCTCCCCTTCTGAGCAGAGCATTAATGCTGACTGCTTAAACATTTTGTTCGCAATCGATAGCGTTTGAACGTTTTGCTGGTGGAAAGGCGGGTTACACAGAACATGCGAAGCACTGGATAACGGGACGTTCTCAAGTACATCTGTGACATAAAAATGACCATTTGATAAAGCATTCTTACTGAAGGTTAGTCTGGCAGACTCAATCGCCAGACATGACTCATCGGTTAAATAAACCGGTGTTTGTGGAAAGCGTTGTGCCAGGATAGCACCTATAACACCATTGCCACATCCCAGATCAATGGCCGTGTCGCCTGCATTTAACTCCGGTAAGTGCTGAATGAGTACTTTTGCCCCGATATCCAGCTTGTCACGTGAAAATACGCCGGGTAATCCATAAATTTCCAGTTTTTCATCGCTTAAATTGAAGCTTTTTATCGGCCAGGGTTGTGGTTGAGTGTTTTTATACTGACTGAAAATCAGCCGGGCCTTTTTTACAGCAAGAGAAGTTGTTGTCGGACCAATACTGTTTTCAAATATCTGTAAATTCTTTTTATGGATCTCCTTTGCCATACCTGCCGCTACAATAATCGTCTCTTTTGTTATTAAGGGTTTAATCTGTTCCAGTTGATATTTCAGCAAGCTGTTATGTTTGGGGACTCTGAGTATGACAATATCAAATGGATGTTCCGGTGGGTTGCTGAAGTTTGGTATTTGTTCATTATTCTTGTTAAGTGTCAAAGAGAGCCTGTTAAAATTGACTGGTGCTTGAAGATTATTTTTTTGATTTTTAGTGATCGCCTGAGCTGATAGATAAGAGTCAGTCCAATACTGGCCCTGATAGTTGTTTAAGCAAACACTCAAAGCGCCAAACTGGTCATTAATCACCAATATTCTTAAATGAGATGCTAATGTATTATCTTTTAGCCAGCTTAAAATAAGTTCATCAGCTGCTGACCAGGCTTGTAATGACTGGTCTCTGGTTTCGGGATATCTTTTTAAATTAAGGGCTGTTGGACTGGGGATAAGTACTGACATTATTAATACATCACAATTAATATATCATATTGAAATTCGTTCCGATTATACGATAAAAGATTCACAAAATATGTCTTTTTGTTGCATAACCGTCAATAGTCGCTAAATAAAGTCTAAACTCTGTTGAGAAAGATAACTTTCCAGTAGATCAATGATTAAATATTCGTTTAGAATGGACTGAATATTCGTTTAGAACGGATTGATTATGTCTATTCAGGCTTATTGAAGATGCAGGAAGGCAGTGTTTTCATGGAGCCAGGGTATAGAGTTCGACCGTACCAGTTTTTCCGGGAACAGAAACAACTAACTGAGTGAGTACCGAACAATGCTATTACTTATTGTTGATGATAATGAAATTAACTTACGAGTCGCCTGTGCATATTTAAAGGCATTAGGGGTACCCCCAGAATCAATTTTTACCGCTTGTGACGGAAAGCAGGCTGTTGAGTCCTGTGAAAAAAATCAGTTTAATATGATATTTATGGATATCCAGATGCCCGAAGTAGATGGCGTTGAAGCAGCAAAAATGATTTTGGCAAATGACGAGCATCAACCAGTTATTATTGCGCTTACAGCCAATACTTCAGAAGAGGCTGAAGCAGAGTACAGAGAAGCGGGGATGCAGATGATACTCCATAAACCGGTAAATAAATCAGCCTTCAAAGGGGCATTAAGTCTGCTGGAGTCTGACTAATTTAAATTTTAGTCATCTTCTTCATCATCAAACCCAGTTTTTGATTTATCATAGGTATCTGGAAACTTGTACTTATTGGCTGTCTTGAGCAGTGTTACCATCCCACCAATAATCAAGATAAAGACAATAGCAATTATTATAAAGGCCTTAGTCATCTTCTGCCTCGCAGATATTCAAAAAGTACTGTTGAATATAAAGGTCGTAGTTTTTCAGAATAAAATCTCGAGATTGAATTTCACTTTTTTCAATGAATGCTTTACAGGCTTCGAAGTTAAAATTTTGCATGATCAAATTGGAGCTGTTGAAATGTGAAATGTGCCATGGCTCTTCAGCAACACCGTTTTGATATTTTTCATAAGGCCTGTAAAAGCCATATTTATTCAAGTTTGTTTTTAACCAACACTCAAGAGAATAGCAAGGACCATTTATTGAAAATTCATCGGGAGTCAGCGTCACTTTATGACCCGATTGAATCGCTGAGGTGGAAAATATGTCGAGATCAGTTCCCCAGTGATGACGGCTTAACCCTGGCAAAGCAGACCAGTGTGCGATGGCTTTAAAGCGTTCTGAATCGGATAAATCCTGGATGTCCATTATTTCGCCGTTAGATGCTAAAACTTTTCTGTTACCATTCCATTTATTGTTCCAGATATTTAACTGACGTTGAAAGCTGCGAAAACTACTGACTATTGATAATGCTACGTCATCTTCTTTTGCCTGTTGAAAGAGCAAGCTAAGTGCTTCAATTATTTCTGAATGTAACAGATATTGTTGACCACTGTCATCCTGGTAATAAGTTAAATGCGACTCATCAATTCCAATTGATTGTTGCCAGCTTAAATTTGTCATTTTATTTCATCAGTTATTGTTTCAGCTGAGCAGTCGGATTAAGGTCTGGTAATATATCTGGCTCAGTTTCTCAAGATCATCAATGTTCACACATTCATTGACCTGGTGAATCGTTTTGTTAAGCGGCCCCAGTTCAACTATTTGAGCACCTGTTTTAGCAATAAAGCGACCATCAGAAGTTCCACCGCTTGTTTCTGCGGAAGTTTGAATATTGCAGATTTTTTGAATTGACTCTGATACCGCATCAATTAATTCGTGCGACTCTGTTATAAAAGGCTCTCCATTGAGCTTCCAGCTGATATCGTAGTTCTCAACGTGCTGTTCAACCAGGTTGTTAATCTGTTCTTTTAACCGCTGATGTGTCTGTTCAGTTGAATAACGAATATTAAACTCAATGGCGGTTTCTCCTGGAACAATATTGCCTGCTTCGCCAGCGTTTACATGTGTAACCTGAAGGCTGGTGGGAGGAAAGTATTGATTGCCTTCATCCCATTTGATCTTCGTCAGCGCATTAATAAAGTGACTTGCCTTGTGTATTGCATTATCAGCCAGGTGAGGGTAAGCAACATGACCCTGAATTCCTTTGACAGTTAACCAGCAGGTTAATGAACCTCGCCTGCCAATTTTGATTACATCGCCTAACTGATTACTGGAGGAAGGTTCACCAACAATTGAATAGTCAATGGTCTGTCCGCGTTTCATCAGTTCTTCAACAACCTTTACAGTGCCGTTAATAAAGGGGCCTTCTTCATCACTGGTGATTAAAAAAGCAATACAACCTTTATGTGAAGGGTAGTCGAGAACAAACTGTCTGGTTGCAGTCATCATAGCTGCAAGTGAACCTTTCATGTCTGCCGCACCTCGTCCATAAAGCTCATTCTCAATAATAGTGGGCTCAAAGGGGTCCGTTTTCCAGTTGGATAGTTTTCCCGGAGGGACTACATCAGCTGT
>JADGFG010000285.1 GCA_016743995.1 Kangiellaceae bacterium
ACAGGCACATAATGCGCGCGGCGTTGATCCAAGATTGGCTACTGCACATAATGCGCGCGGCGTTGATCCAAGATTGGCTACTGCACATAATGCGCGCGGCGTTGATCCAAGATTGGCTACTGCACATAACGCTCGTGGAGTAGACCCACGATTAGCTACTGCACATAATGCGCGTGGAGTAGACCCACGATTAGCTACTGCACATAATGCACGCGGCGTTGATCCACGATTAGCCACTGCACATAATGCACGCGGCGTTGATCCACGATTAGCCACTGCACATAATGCGCGCGGCGTTGATCCAAGATTGGCTACTGCACATAATGCGCGTGGAGTAGACCCACGATTAGCTACTGCACATAATGCACGCGGCGTTGACCCACGATTAGTCGCTGCTCACAATGCGCGTGGCGTTGACCCAAGATTAACTGCTGCACACAATGCTCGCGGCGTTGATCCTCGATTAGCCACTGCTCACAATGCTCGTGGTGTAGACCCTCGATTAGTTGCTGGACATAATGCACGCGGAGTTGACCCAAGACTGGCTACTGCACATAACGCTCGTGGAGTTGACCCACGATTAGCCACTGCTCACAATGCGCGCGGAGTAGACCCAAGATTAGCCACTACACATAATGCCCGTGGGGTTGATCCGGTGGCGGACAGTAACTGGTGCTAACCTGGTTAAAATAACCAGATTTTGTTTATATTATGATTGTTTAATATAAAAATCATTTCGTTATCATCAATAAGGCTGTCTAACTAATTGAAAAATATAGATTTAGTTAGATGGCCTGATTCTTGTATCACAATGCCTTGTTTAATGAATGTTAATTTGAAAATGAGGTAATGATGTCGATTCTGCTTAATATATTGTGGATAATTTTTGGTGGTTTTTTTGTATTTTGCGGTTATGTTGCTGGCGGACTTGCATTGTGTCTGACTGTAGTCGGAATTCCCTGGGGGTTTCAGTGTTTCAAAATTGCTATTCTGGCGTTATTTCCTTTTGGGTCTGAAGTTGTGAGTCGATGGCCTGATAGTTATCCCACAAGTGGGATTAATTTATTCCTCAATATTATCTGGTTGATTTTTGGTGGCTTGTGGATCGTTTTAATGCATCTTGGCTGGGGGATCTTTTTATGTTTGTCTATTATTGGAATTCCATTTGGCTTACAGCATTTTAAGCTGATGAAACTGGGGTTTACTCCTTTTGGACGGCATATTGTTGATTATTAGTCAGAATAGGTTAAAAAAATGCATAGACTCAAACTCTCTGGAAATGCGGGAT
Source organism: Kangiellaceae bacterium (assembly GCA_016743995.1). GTDB lineage: Bacteria > Pseudomonadota > Gammaproteobacteria > Enterobacterales > Kangiellaceae > Aliikangiella. Next base: position 1,289 of record JADGFG010000285.1, read on the forward strand.
TCAGGGAGTTTGGGTATAAATAGAATTTGAAGAGTTTATTTTCAGGGCTTTCTTCTGTATCGTTTGTCAGCATAACTAAATGGTATGAAGAGAACCCGTTAAATGAGAACTGCATTTATACAGAATATACAACAGCAACTTAAAACACTACATGAAACCGGTTTGTATAAAGATGAACGGGTGATTGACTCTCAGCAGCAAGCTGATATTCATGTGACAACCGGTGAAAATGTTTTAAATTTTTGCGCGAATAACTATCTTGGTCTGGCTAATCATCCTGATTTAATAAAAGCGGGTCAGCAGGCGTTAGAAAAATGGGGCTATGGTCTGGCGTCAGTTCGATTCATTTGTGGAACTCAGGCTGTCCATAAAAAACTGGAAGCTCGTATTAGCCAGTTTCTTGGCATGGAAGACACTATTCTTTATTCTTCCTGTTTTGATGCTAATGGCGGCTTATTTGAAACACTGTTAACTGTGGACGACGCGATTATTTCTGATTCTCTCAACCATGCTTCCATTATCGATGGTGTTCGTTTGTCAAAGGCGAAACGTTTTCGCTATAAGAATAATAACATGGCTGATCTGGAAGCTCAGTTGATGGCTGCAAATGAAGCGGGAGCACGATATAAGCTGATTGCTACCGACGGTGTTTTTTCAATGGATGGATATATTGCAAATCTTCAGGGGGTTTGTGATCTGGCTGATAAATATGATGCAATGGTAATGGTTGATGATTCACATGCAGTTGGTTTTATTGGTGAGAATGGTCGTGGAACACATGAACATTGTGATGTAATGAATAGAGTGGATATTATTACTGGAACGCTTGGTAAAGCGCTAGGCGGTGCTTCCGGGGGTTATACTTCCGGTAAAAAAGAAGTGATTGACTGGCTGCGACAGCGTTCACGTCCTTACCTTTTTTCTAATACTCTGGCTCCGGTAATTGCTGCAGCATCCATTAAAGTACTGGATATGCTGGAAAGTGGAAATCAGTTAAGAACCCGACTAAATTCAAATGCCGCTTACTTTAGAGAGAAAATGTCAGAGGCGGGTTTTGATTTGTTACCTGGAGAGCATCCTATTATTCCGGTCATGTTGGGGGACGCTTCACTGGCAAAGCAATTTGCTGATGAGATGTTGGCGGAGGGGATTTACGTTGTAGGTTTTTCATTTCCTGTTGTACCGAAAGGGCAAGCAAGGATCCGCACTCAAATGTCGGCTGCTCATGATTTTATTCATATTGATAAAGCGGTTGCAGCGTTTATTAAAGTGGGAAAAAAGTTAGGTGTAATTCATTAGCCTGGAATGTTTCATCAGGTTATTTTTCAGGTTAAATGTCGTTGTTTTTAATTAACAGGTAATTTTCAATATGAAAACGCTCACCAAACAGTATCCAGAAGAAGGCATCTGGATGGTTGATGCTGACAAGCCACAAGTTGGTCATAATGATGTCTTGATTAAAATAAATAAAACGGCGATTTGTGGAACGGATGTTCATATTTATAACTGGGATGACTGGTCGCAACAAACCATCCCCGTGCCGATGGTAACGGGACATGAATTTGTGGGTGTTATCGAGGAAACGGGACAAGAAGTTCAAGGCTTTTCTGTAGGAGACAGGGTGTCGGGAGAAGGTCATATTACCTGTGGGCACTGTCGAAATTGCAAAGCAGGTCGTCGTCATCTATGCCGAAACACTTATGGCGTTGGTGTTAATCGGTCTGGCGCTTTTGCCGAATATCTGGCTATTCCCGCTTTTAACGCATTTAAATTACCAGACGATATCAGTGATGATTTAGCGGCTATTTTTGACCCCTTTGGTAATGCAGTGCATACCGCTTTGTCGTTTGATCTTGTTGGAGAGGATGTTCTTATTACGGGCGCAGGCCCTATTGGAATTATGGCTGCGGCGGTTTGCCAGCATGTTGGCGCTCGTCATGTTGTGATAACCGATGTGAATGACTACCGCCTGGATCTGGCAAAAACAATGGGAGCATCACGTACTGTCAATGTTGCGCGTGAAGATCTCAGGCAGGTAATGACAGAGCTTGGAATGACTGAAGGTTTCGATGTTGGTCTGGAAATGTCTGGTGTACCTTCGGCTGTACATTCAATGCTGGCGACGATGAATAATGGTGGGAAAATTGCGATGTTAGGCATACCGCCCGCAGACATGGTTGTCGATTGGAACCAGGTTATATTTAAGGGGTTACAGATAAAAGGAATATATGGGAGAGAAATGTTTGAAACCTGGTACAAAATGGTTTCTCTGATACAGTCTGGCCTTGATATCTCTCCTGTGATCACGCATCGCTATAATATCGATGATTTCCAGCAAGGTTTTGATGTTATGCGTTCAGGACTATCTGGAAAAGTTATTCTCGAGTGGTAAATTATTCTTTTTCCATTAATGGTTCTCTGGCTTTTGAAAAGAAAAGTTCATTCAACAGAGCTATTCAACTCAACTGTTATTGAAAAACGTATTGTGTGAATAATACGTTTTCTACAATATCCTTGCCGACTTCTTCTTTGAGTACTTCAGAGACTCTGGTCATTGCCTGAGAACGCAGGTTTTCTCGTTGTTTCAGGTCATGAACTGTTTCTTTATCTTGTCGATTAAAAAAATCAATCAATGTATCTTGCAG
>JADGFG010000062.1 GCA_016743995.1 Kangiellaceae bacterium
ATACAGGCGTAAGCTTAGACACATTGTATACAGACAAACGATAGTTTCGGTAAATGACAAGATGTTTATAGAATGGTTTATAGAATGGTTTATAGAATATGGCGCAATATTTAACGCTAATGTCGGTAGACTTTAAACATGAATATTATTCCTCCCGAGGGGAGCTGAAGATGAACTGCCTGTTAACGCAAGAAACCAGAAAGCTTCTGGGTAACATGCGAGCTATTCTGAAAAGTTATGAAACAGGTTGTGAAATTTTATTTGATCAGAATGATTATGAAAGTGGAGCAGAACTATGTGCTACATTTCATGATGAAGAAATATGCCTGTTTTTCATTCCTGCTGATTGTGCATCATTTTACAACTATACTGCAGATTTTAAATCACAGGGTGGCATTATGTTGTATGAAGCCAATGATGATGTCAGTTTTGTTGAAGGTCGTAGTGTTGAAATGAGTGAGGGAAGTTTTACGACATTTGATTCGTTGAGCTATAGTCAGCAAGAAGTCCGTAAAATACAAAGTTACTGCAAAAACTTTACACCCGTAGTATTTAAATTGAAGTTAAATAGAATTAAGAATTGCACCGAAAGTACAAGCTTTAAACTTTTATTTGAAAGTAATGCTACACACTATAAATATTACTTTTTTTATAACACTGATGTAAAAGAACTTGAAATTGTTGATGTGAATAATGAAGTGGAATTCTCGATGGCTGAGAATGTATTTGATGATGGAAGGTTAGTCAAAGTATTTGTATCAAATACCCCGATATCAAATCGTTTTCAGTCAAGATTACATTTTCAGTTATTAGAATCCGGCTCTGCTAATAAAAAAGTGATCCGGGATAATTTACCGTTACCACAAAATGGCCACTATCATACTGATGTTATTAATGGTCAATCAGTAATTGTTTCAGAAGTATTTATTAATTAATTAAAAGGAAAATGGCATGGCAACAATGAAAACACCTGGCGTTTATATTGTAGAGAAAAGCGCTTTTCCAAATTCAGTAGTGGAAGTGGCGACTGCTGTTCCTGCATTCATAGGGCATACGCAATTTTCGATTAATGGAAATAAATCTCTGAAGAATAAGCCATGGAGAATTTCATCCATGGCAGAGTTTCATAAATATTATGGTTTTGAGCCAGAGCCGCAATTTACTATCTCAGACACTGTAGAAGGTAATGAACAAGATTTTATCGTTGGTGGTCAGGCAAAAACTATCGAGATGACGAGTCAGAAATACATTTTGTATTATAGTATGCGTTTGTTCTTTCAAAATGGCGGTGGGCCCTGTTATATCGTTTCGGTTGGAGATTATTTAACAGAAATATCGCCAGATTTACTTTCGGCAGGGGTAGCGACTTTAGTGAAAGAGCAGGAGCCTACGATGGTCGTTATTCCAGAGGCCGTTTCGTTACCAGATATTGACAAATGTATATCCGTACAACAAGCCTCCCTTCAGCATTGCGGTGGTAAAATGCGAAACAGGGTTTCTATTCTCGATGTCTATAATGGTTATCTTGATCGACAGGATCCTGGCGGTGATTGTATTGCAGACTTTCGCAACAAGTTAGGCATAAACTATCTGGATTTTGCTGCTGCCTATTATCCCTGGGTTCAAACAACCATAGTACAAGAAGCAAATATTAATTTTGATGTTTTTGCAAATAAGGATGAATTAAAAGCGGTATTGGCAACGGAACTTAAAGTTGATGAAGCTTCTGACGACGAAGGGATTACTGCACAAAGAGCGGCCTATAAAGCGGAACTGGATAAAATTGTTGATCGTGGCGAAGCCCCCCTTACAGCAGAGCAGGAAGCGGAGCGTACATTATTAAATAAAACCTTGTCAGCAATTAGTCCAATGTATGTTGAAGTTGTTAAACACATTGCGAGTGAGCTTAACCAATTACCACCTTCAGCAGCAATGGCTGGTGTTTATACCATGATTGACAATTCAAGGGGGGTCTGGAAAGCACCTGCAAACGTCAGTCTGGCGGCTGTCAGTGCGCCAATGGTAAATATTACACATGATGAACAAGAAGATTTGAACGTTACCAGTCAGGGAAAATCAATTAATGCCATTAGAAGTTTTATCGGTGAAGGTACTCTTGTCTGGGGAGCCAGAACATTAGACGGTAATAGCCTCGACTGGCGTTATATCAGTGTCAGACGTACGATGGTTATGTTAGAAGAATCAATTCGCTTAAGTACAAAAGCCTATGTGTTTGAGGCAAATAATGCACAAACCTGGGTAACAATAAAAAGTATGATTAGAAACTTTTTAACCGGTATCTGGAAAAGAGGCGGTCTTGCTGGTTCTAGCCCGGATGATGCGTTTAGCGTTAGCGTGGGATTAGGTGAAACGATGACACCTGATGACATTCTTGAAGGGATCTTAAGAGTGACTGTCTTAGTCGCAGTGACTCGTCCGGCAGAATTTATCGAAATTACTTTTACTCAGCAAATGCAGAAATCCTGAGGATTAGTCTTGAGCCGAGCCTGGTTATTTGTATACCAGGCAATTTTTTTACGAATAAATTTAATTTTAATAGACAATAGAGGAGTCTGACATGGCAGACGACGGTTCAGCTCAATCCACGAGTGTATGGCCCATACCAAAATTTCATTTTCAGGTTAAATGGGATTCCGAAGTAATGTCTTTTCAGGAAGTTTCTGGTTTAGACGTAGAATCACAACCAATTGAATACAGGCATGGTGATAGTCCACAATTTTCAACGATTAAAATGCCTGGTATTCAAAAAAATGGCAATGTCACCATGAAGAAAGGTGTCTTTAAATCTGATAATAAGTTTTGGGACTGGTTTAATCAGATTAAAATGAACACCATTGCACGTAAACCCGTGACTATCAGTTTACTTGACGAAAGTGGTGATCCGACTATGGTATGGACACTTGCAAATGCATGGCCTACTAAGATCACTGCAACTGATTTAAAATCTGATGGTAATGAAGCTGCAATAGAGACAATCGAAATTGCTCACGAAGGATTGACAATTGCAAATGCTTAGCACTGTTTTATGAATGCTGACCATTAATACTGAACATATAATACTGGAGTTTCAATTTGAGTTTAATTTCATCACTGACGGGGAATGAGTATCCACCGGCTTCCTTTTATTTTAAAGTTGCATTTTCTGCGACTTTGGGGTTGTCGGACACTTCATTTCAAGATGTAAGTGGAATTAAGTCTGAAGTAGAAACAGAAGATGTCGTTGAAGGCGGGGAGAATCGGTATGTGCACCGTCTTCCCAAATCAATTAAACACCCTCAGTTAGTGTTAAAGCGTGGGATTGGTCAGCTAACTTCGCCATTGGTGATCTGGTGTAAGTCTATTTTTGAAGGCGATCTGGTGTTACCAATTATGCCGATGCCAATTAGTGTCTTTTTACTTGATGAAAGCGGTATTCCGCAACGTGCCTGGTCATTTATGAATGCTTACCCCGTTTCATGGGAGGTTGAAGAGTTTAAATCGACAAAAAATGAGGTGGCAATTGAAAAGGTCGAACTGAGTTATACCTATTCCAATCGACTGATTTAAGACTAGTAATCTACGCAGGCGTTAATAAGGAACAACAACATGACAATAACGATAAAACAATTAACCGTTAATTCTTCGATTAAATCAGATAAAGCCAGTGAAAACGAATGTGCAGAAAATGAAATGCTTGAGAGTTCCAGTTACACAAGTCTTGAAGAACTAAAGAGTGACATCATTTCGGAATGTAGGAAAATAGTGAAGTATGGAATTGAATCAATGCGGGAACGATAATGGCTGGTTTAAGTACAGGTATTAAATCGCTGTTAGAAATAACAGCTTGTAGCGTCGATGATTCTGGTAATATCAATGCTGAAGAAAGCGACTCTTTTGAAGTGATGATTAATCCATCAAGTTACAGTTTTGAACGTTCTGTCTGTTTTAATAAAAAGGCCGGCATTGGACAGATTGGAAATAGCTTGAAATATAATAAAGTAAAAGAGGACAAAGTAAAATTTGATCTGGTTATTGACGGGACAGGTGTGGTTAATTTGCCAGTTCCAGGGCTTGGCTCTGACGACGTTAAGACTCAGATAGAGAGTTTGAGCAAGGTTCTTGGTTATGATGGACAGGAACATGAGCCGAAGCACTCAAGACTTCTATGGGGCAGCCTGATTTTTTTTGGCAGAATGGAGTCGATGTCGATTGAATATACCCTGTTTAAACCGAGTGGTGTACCTTTAAGAGCAAAGGTTAAACTCGCATTTGCTGGCTTTATGAGTGATAACAAGGAGAGCTTACTGGCTAATCGTTCTTCTCCTGACCTGAGCCATGTTATTGAAGTTAAAGCTGGTGATAATTTGCCTTTGTTATGTAACCGAATATACAAAGACTCTACTTATTATATAGACGTTGCGAGGATCAATAAGCTGGATAATTTTAGACAGCTGCTACCTGGTGACAAATTATACTTTCCCCCACTTAAGTAAATTATGTCAGGCTCTCCATCAACAGACTCAAGTGAAGTACTCAATATATCAGTTATCGCAAATGGTACTGATAAAACGGAAAGTGTTAGTGTGCTGAGAATTAATGTGGCAAAAACGGTCAACAGGATCGCAACGGCCACTATTTGCTTTCTCGATGGTGATATGCCAGAGCAAACATTTCCTGTAAGTGATGATGATGATTTTGCTCCAGGAAATACCATTGATATTTCAGCTGGATATGGCGCTGATACACAATTGATTTTTTCTGGAATGATTATAAAACACGGTGTATCCATTTGTAGTGCAAATACTGCTGAGCTTGTTCTTGAATGTAAAGATGAAGCGATAAAAATGACAATTGGCCGAAAAAACGTCAATTACATCAAGCAAACCTCTGGAGCATCAGCGATAACTGATAAAACGGTATTCTCTACAATATTGGATCAATATAGTCTCGATGCAACAATAGGTGATACCAGCCCCGAATTTAGTGGTCTGGTACAATATAATTCAACTGATTGGGATTTTCTTGTGTCGCGAGCGGAGGCTAATGCCATGTTGGTCCTGGTAAGTGATGGAACGATTACAGTTGACAAGCCAGACTTAACTCAGTCGCCTGTATTAAGTGTGAGTTATGGTAAGGACATCATTGAGTTTAAAGCTGATCTTGATGCTCGTTTTCAATTTTCAAAGGTGACCAGTGTTGGCTGGGATATTGCTGAACAAAAGGTTATTGAGGAAGTGGTTAGTGCTACTGCGGACACAAGCGACAGAGGTACAAAAAATGGTGACCTTTCTTCTGTTATTGGTCTGGATGATTTTCGATTGCAAAGCCAGACGCCTCTGGTTAAGCAATCGTTAACTGAATGGGCTGAATCACAACTCCTAAAATCCCACCTATCGTTATTACGCGGTACTACAAAATTTCAGGGCAGCGCGCTTGTTAAACTTGGCGATATGCTTGAGTTAAGCGGAGTAGGTAGTCGATTTAGCGGAAATGTGTTTATAAGTGCTTTTGAACATGAACTGAATGATGGGAACTGGACCACTGAAGTTGAATTTGGCTTAACCAATCACTGGTTTTCTGAGCAGACTGACTTGTCAACACCTGATGCGTCGGGCTTGTTACCTCCTGCAAAAGGTCTTCAGCTTGGAATTGTTACCAAGCTTGAAGAAGATCCAGATAGTCAATACCGGGTGCAGGTGACTATTCCTTTGCTTCAGGCTGATGATGCTGGAATATGGGCTCGCATGGCACATTATTATGCTTCTTCCGGTTTTGGTTGTTTCTTTATTCCAGAAGTTGGAGATGAAGTTGTTGTGGGTTATTTTAATAATAACCCATCATGTCCGGTCATTCTGGGTAGCCTGTATAGCCAGAAAAATACCGCCCCCCTGGAACTCACAAAAGAGAACTACATTAAATCGCTGACAACAAAGTCGCTACTAAAAATGCAATTTGATGATGAAAAAAAGGTTATTACTTTTGAAACACCCGGAGGACATAGCATTGTCATGGATGATGATCAGAAGAACATTGTAATTACTGACCTGAATAAGAATAAAATGGAGATGAATGAAAGTGGTATTGCAATGACCAGCCCTGGCGATGTAACAATAAAGGCTGATGGCAAAATTTCGCTAACCGCAGGGAGTAATATCGAAGCCAGTGCCACCGCAGACGTAAAAGTTGATGGGCTGAACATTACCAATAGCGCTACAACAGCTTATAAGTCAAGCGGTAGTGTGACTGCTGAAGTTTCTGCGTCGGGAACTACTACGATAAAAGGCGCAATGGTAATGATTAATTAACGAGTCGCTTAATGATGATATGAACAGATTTATTTGAGTTAAAACCAATAACAAACAACAAATATCAAACAATAGAGAATTTATTTATGCCTCCAGCAGCAAGAATTACTGATAATCACGTTTGTCCGATGGTCACTGGTATTGTTCCTCATGTTGGCGGGCCTATTATTGGACCCGGTGCCGCAACCGTGATGATTAATAACTTACCAGCATCAATTGTTGGGGATAGCGTTACTTGCGTCGGGCCTCCGGATACCACTGCACTTGGGTCTATGACTGTAATGATCTGCAAAAAGCCAGCAGTTCGGCTGGGTGATATGACGGTACATGGGGGAACGATAGTACTCGGTTCTGTTAATGTAATGATCGGGGGTTAACGGTGAATAATGATACACAGAATAACTTTATTGGAAGCGGATGGAGCTTCCCACCTCGCTTTTGTTCGAAAACCAGAAATGTAGAGCTGGTCAGTTATGAACAGGATATAAAGGAAAGTATACGTATACTGCTTTCGACGACCCCGGGAGAGCGAATCATGCAGCCTTCGTTTGGTTGTGAGCTAAAACGAATGGTATTTAATTCAATTACTGAAAGTATAATTACCAAGTTACGAGATTCGGTGGAACGAGCTATTCTTTTTTTTGAGCCCAGAGTTAACCTTGAAAGAGTGAATGTTTCTGCCAATTACGATTCATTGGAAACGAATAGTGCATATGATGGCGTGCTTCATATCAGTATCGACTATACGATTCGAAAAACAAATACCAGAAGTAATATGGTTTACCCATTTTACTATATTGAAGGAACAAATTTGCAAAGCATCTTATAACTCATTTTTCTGTTAGTAGACCGGATATGATAAAAACGGGTTGTTTAGTCAATCGAATGTAACCTAATTGAAGTTAATAATACTGAAAAAAAATCAATGAGCATTCAAGGCCACAAAAACATGCACGATGGTGCTTTTCAAAACAGGCGTTTTCCAGATGCTTTGTTAAAGAACTATGTATGGGTAGATGAACGCGAGCTTCCAGAGCTTCTACTCTCTCTGATGGCTTACGCAAAAAATTTAAATTTCTACAATCTGGATGGAAAGGTTAGTGGTGACTGGACGCCGTTATTAACCAATGATGAAACAATCTTATTGCTTTTGTCTATCCCCGTTAACCAGGAGAAAATGAAGCGAGGCTTCAAACAGGAAAAATCGCAGGGCGTCAGACATACCATTCGAGAAACCTGGCGATACATTGAAGGCTTTAATGAGTGGTTCATACAAAGTTCGATATTCAGCACAGTGCAAGCCAGGGAGTTGGTGTTTAAAGTGAAGAAAATAGTGAAAGAGAATTTATTACCCTGTGTAAGCGATATTATCAGTTTTAGTAAAGACTATAAAATGTTAAAACAGCTAAGGCTAGACAAGATGGAGCCCGTATGGTGTGTGGAACGTGATGGCATTCAATCAAAGGAAACCTATACCAACAGAGAAGAAAAACTGGAAAGACTGGAGCAGATCTTCCTGATACTACTTAATTTGAAGTCTTTGTTGAGCAGGGAGTGTCAACGTCTTATAGAGATATCAAGCTCTCCAGTTCATTCGCCTGCGCCAGGCCTGCTATTATCATTTTTATCCATTTTTCAAAACTCTCAGGGTAAGCTTAACGCATTTCCTGAAAAACTGATTGATTATTATTATAACGAGATACTTAATAATAAGACAAATAACGCTAGCTCCGACAGAGTTCATCTTGAGTGCCAGCTAAGCAAGAACAGCTTGCCTGTCGAGATAAAAAAAGGACAGAAATTTAGTGCGGGCAAAGATAAAAATCTGCAGGATATGAACTATGAGGTCGACGTAGACAGCGTTATTACCGGGGCTCGTCTGTGTGCCTTGAAAACTCGATTTTTACAACGTAGTCCACTAATATCACCTGAAAATATTACTCAGGCAGTGACTCGTATAAAATCTAGCGATGTGCTCGGTTATATTAACGAAGAAAAACCACGGTTTTCTCACTCATTATTTGGCTATGATGATGGCTGTTCAGGGTATTCTACCGGTGATAACGAAAATACAGGACTCGCTATTTCTTCTAATCTTTTACTGTTAAAAGAAGGACAAAGAAGAATATGTCTCAGTTTTGATGTGTTGGATAAGCGCTACGAAAGCGCTTTTGAAATCCCCCAGATAACTAATGTTTTTCGTAATCTTGAACGACTGGCTACCAAAGATAATTCTGAGAAAGAATTACTTAGCGAACTCACAAGTCTGACTCATCATTACCTGGCTGTATTTTCGTATTTACTGAGTAAAAATGAAAATTTAAATCAACTGAGTACTGTTTTAGTTCAATCATTACAGTCTTTCTGTACCCTGGAAAGATTACATTCAGACAAATTAGCGCTTAGTCAACAGCTCTACCAGCATCTGTTACTGTTTACATTGCTTAACATTGATACCAGGAATAGTTTTTCTGGGTTTTACCATCTTGTATTTAGTCGTCATTTATTTAATCTGTACCCACTTGATTGCGATAATTCAAATAAAATTATTGTTAAAGCTCAACAGTTGTTTGGACAAAGCAAAGCGTATGAGCAGCAGCTAAAACGAATTAAGATTCAAATACGCCACTCCCCAGATAGTTTGATGTCGAATTACTTTGCTAATGCATTTAGAGTTGAGCTGACTGCAGAGCAAGGGTGGTATCATGTGCCTGCTTATTGTGTATCATTAGATAAAGCAGGTAATAGATTTTCCATAGCATTTGACCTTAAGCAAGGCATGCCACCAATAATCAAATTTGATAAAGACATTCATGGAGGTGTTCACTCCACTGTAGCGCCCATACTAAAAATCTTGATTAACCCAGACGCAGCAGTATATCCATACTCTTACCTTCGTATTCTGGAACTTAGCAAAGTTAATCTGAAAGTTAAGGTGGCGTCCTGTAAAAAACTGATTATTCAAAGTGATCAGGGGATGTTAGATCGAGCAAAACCATTTTACCCCTTTGGTCCAATGCCGGAAAATGGCGCTTCACTTTATATTGGAGGGTTTGAGTACGCGTCAAAAAACATATCAATGATCAGAGTCAATATAAAATGGAAAAATCTTCCGGAGAATTATGGCGGTTTCAGGGACTATTATAGCGAATATGATTATCAGCCTGAAAATGATGACTTTAAAGTTGTACTGTCAGTTTCTTCTGGTGGCCGCTGGGTTCCTTCAAATCAACTCAAAAGACAAACTTGCAGTCTTTTTGAAAGTATTAGCGGATCAGATATTCTTTTATCGGGAAAGCAATTTAATATCGAACTGAATAGTGAGTTTGCAAAATTGTCAGAACAGGTGTCCGAGCAAGCCTATTCAGATCTGAGTAATCTTCAAAATGGTCATCTGAAATTGCAGTTATCTACAGGAACTGCTGCATTTGGCCACAAAACATTTCCACGTGTAATGGGACAGGTTTTAACAAAAAATATCAGACGACGTAAACCTCTTTTGCTACCAGAAGAACCTTATACACCAGAAATTGAAGCTGTCTCTGTCGATTATATTGCAGCGGAAACCATTAAGCTGGATAAACCACTTAACGAAATACTGGGAAGAGTCAATAAAAATAGTGATAATGATTTTATTGTGAGGGCTGCTTGTTCTTATCTATATCATGTCACTTCAATGGGGTTGGCGCATAATGTAAGAAAAGCTGCATCTGCTGGTATTTCCTTCTTTCCTGACTATAGCGAGGATGGCAATCTATATATTGGTTTTGACAAGTCGGATGATGTAACGAGTCTGAGTTTGTATTTTAAGTTGAAAATGGATGCAACACACTCAATTATCAATCATGAACGTAAAATAAACTGGTATTATTTTTCCGCTAATGGATGGTTAGAGCTAAACCATTACCTTATATCAAACGATAGTACAAATGGACTTTTGCATTCGGGAATTGTCAACCTTGAATTGCCTGTAGATATATCAAGACACATTGGGCTTGTTCCTTCCGATAAATACTGGCTTAAAATTTCTACCAGTGAAGAGCTTTCGTCTTACTCTAGTGTTCAAGGCATTTGTTTTGATGCTATCTCATTAGTGACCTGTACCGGAAGTGGTAAAATAAGTGATGGTATTGATAAGCGCTCTAGCGACTGGAAGCCTCTTAAGACTATTGCCGAAGTTCAATCATTTAAGCAAACTCAGGCAGCTTTTGACAGTGTCAATGCTGAGTGTAAAAAACAGTCTTTTATCCGTATATATGAAAGGTTGCGACATAAAAATCGTGCAGTCACCACATGGGATTATGAAAGACTTGTTCTGGAACATTTTCCTTCAGTTTTCATGGTTAAGTGCTTTTCGGCGATGTCCTCATCTAACTTTAATTATTTAAGTACGAGTCGATTTAAACCGTCACCAGGACATGTCATGCTGGTTGTACTCCCCAATGTGTCTCTTAAAAACAGCATCCATAAACAGGGTTATTATGCCAATTCTGTTCTTTTACAGGAAATATATGACTACATAAAAATGCGCTGTGCTCCTTATGTAAAACTGGAAGTTAGAAATCCGGTCTATAAAAGTGTTCAGGTACGTTGTGCTGTCAGATTTAACAAAACTCTGAATACGGGAACCTTAGTGAGTAAGCTGGAACAGGCAATTTCAAATTATATTTCACCCTGGGTAGAAGAAGGGTATGGCGTTAAATTTGGATGGGTCATGCGAAAAAATGATATCGAATCACATTTGTTGGAGTTGCCATTTGTCTCAGAAATTTCAAAACTATCAATGATAAAAATTACACAGATTTCAGATGGACCTGACCGCTATATGCTGAAGGATTCTGCAAAACAAAAACAGTCAACTCTAGAGAATACGGGGAGATTTAGCAGCGAAGATTTGTGCTCAGATATCCCCTGGAGTCTGGCAATACCGGCAAGTTACCATCATATAGAGGTACTTGACGATAACGAGGTATACAGCAGCGAGCCTGAGCCAGTGGGTATTAACAGCCTTGAAGTTGGTAGCAACTTTATTATTAAGGAAGGGAAGTTCGATGCCCTCTCGTAATCGTGATACGTTAAAATACTTTTTTAGCGACGGTGCTATGCCATCATCTGATATGTTTGCCGATCTCATTGATTCAATGCTTAATATGAGTGATGAGGGGTTTAGCAAGTCAGATCAAAACGGATTTGAAATTACCAATCTCAATGACTCTGACCGTTTAATCAGTTTTTACAAGCAATCTCACCCTGAACAACCATTGTGGAGTGTTGGTTTCGATGGGAGTGAGAGTAGTTTGATTATCAGTCGATGTTCAGCGGTACAAAATTTTGAATCTGAGCGTAAAGATACAACTAACTATCAACAAGGTTATAAAGTAAAAGCTGAAGAAGAAAGGGGAGATACAGATGAGAGGTTGAGATACGGATTAAAACTGGATTCGTCAGAAGAAGATATCAAAATTGGTATTGGCCTGGAAAAACCCAAAGATAGTTTACATGTTTTTGGAAATGTCAGAGCAAATGGTAGAAGAGGAGAATCTGATTTTGGTTATCCGACTCCAGCAGCTGACGGAAACTGGCATACCATTGCAGGACCATTTGTTGGTTGTCTGACACTTGAAGTTGTTGCCAGAGCGAAGAACGATGCAAAGAAACGTTATGCTATGATGCATGCGATCGCGACGCATACAATAAGTCCTGGTAAAAAAGGCTTATTAAGCTTCCTTGGTTTAAAAAATAGAATTCGATACACCAATTCATTTTTTGACTCCTTTTTGCACAAACTAAAACTACGCTGGATACCTGGAAAAGAACGAGGACAATATATACTGCAGTTGCGAACAAATTGCGACTACGGCAAAGATGGTGTTATTAGCTTTCATATTATTAATCTATGGTCAGAGTTTGATTCCTCACTTCAGGATTCAATCAAATCGCGTACTGATAACCCGGGTTTTAATAACAATCAGGAGTCTGTTTAAAATGAAGCTCGATAGCGCAGAACTAACTCAATTTTTACCAAGAAAAAAAGAAAAAAGCGAGTTTAGTGAAATTCGAGAGAAGCTGATTGAGAAAATCCAAACTTTATCCGGTCATGCGTGGACCGATTTCAATCTACACGATCCTGGGGTAACAATTGTTGAACAACTTGCCTATGCGCTAACCGATATAAATTATCGTTCGGATTATCCTGTTAACGACATTCTCACTAACAAGAATGACCAGCTCCCGTTGCATCGCCACGGGATGTTTACGACCGATGAGGCGTTGCCCTGTAATGCATATACCATAATGGATATGCAGAAATTGCTACTTGACCGTATTCATTGTTTAACTTTTGTCTACCTGACTCCTTCAAGGGTTGATAGTACGGATAACAATAACCCTGTAAATTCAGGTTTTTATGATATTTATGTAAAATATCGCGTTAGCAATTTCGACGAATCAGGCGATAAAGGTTTCCAAAATGGCGAGGCATTTGAATCTGAACTAAAGCAGAAGATCAGGGAAGAGTTTTATCAATTAAGAAACCTCGGCGAGGATTTGAACCAAGTCAATTTGATTAAAAATCAAGCAGCGGAACTGGTTGCGCGAATTGAAGTCAATGAGTCCAGAGCAGCAGTTGATATCCTTAGTGACATTTATTACTGCGTTAGTCAGATTGTTTCCGGCTCGATAGTCAGGCAGCGTTATGCTTCATTACTTGAGAAGGGGATCTCTCAGGATGATTTATATACCGGTCCATGGCTTGAACATGGCTATGTAGATGATTCAGAATTGATTCGTCATCACAGTGGAATATCAATTTCAGGTATTGTTTCATCGCTTAAAAAAATTGATGGCATTCTTAAGGTCAGGAATATAGCGTTTAAAACCGAAAGTGGTCAATTTTATGACTTTTTACCGTCATCTCGAACAGAAAGCTATCAGTTTTTGGTTCCCGCTGATGATAATATTAAAGTTATTCTGGAAATTGAAGGTAAGCCTGTTACCATTGATATTGCAGAGTTTGTTAATAGCTATGAACTGCTCACGCACAACAATTATCACCAGCAGTATTTTAATTGTCAAAAGGAAAATAAAGATTTAGCTCAACCGCACAGTTTGTTAACTGAATACCATTCAATCCAGAGTCAATTTCCAGATATTTATGGCATTAATTATCGTGGGCTTCCAGAGAGTTGCTCTGTCGAAAGAAAATCGCAATCGTTACAATTAAAGGGTTATCTGACACTATTTGATCAGATTATGTCTGATCAACTGGCTAACCTTGATAATATCAAAACACTTTTTTCTCTGGAAACCTCTAGCTTTAATGCCTATAAAACACTGACTTTGTCTAAAGATATTATTCCGGATATTAATAAGCTATATAGCAAACCTCCAGATACAAATTTTCTCGCTGATATAGAAGTTAGTCAAAACTATTTTCGAAAGAAGTCGCGTGTATTTAATTTTATGCTTGCAATGAACGGAAGAGGCAAGGAGGTCTATGGATTTGAGTATAAGAATCCATACTTCACTGAACAAGAAGTGTCAAAGCAACTTTTAAAAAATAAGTATAATAACCTTAAGAATATTCATCAAAACTTATCATCCAGGTCAAAAGCATTTGATTACAGTAACGGATCGTGGGGAAATTATAATAACTCAACTATGGAAAAGTATATTTTGAATGTACTTGGGGTAAATTGCAGACGACGCTCTCTGGTATATCCTATGACTAAACAAGGATTACGTTATCAGGCAATCAATCAGGAAGATAAAACAACTGAAGAGAAGCGAGTGAGTTTGTCGTTAAAAAAAGGTAACGCAGGAAAAAGATTGGAGCAATTTGATGAGCTCGATTATTTACCGCCTGATTTATGGACAATAAAGCAGCAATCTTCGCGCTTTTCAATGATTCCGGATTTGCCATCTGTTAAGCCAGGTGAGGACAAGCTGTTAATCAGCCTGTTTTATAAACTGGAAAAAAGTGATAACACGTTAATGACTGGTATTTTAAAATTCGGTTCTAACCTGGAGTTTTACCGCGTTGGAAAGCTTGAAGGAAAAGACTGTTATGATCTGTTCTATAACATGGAGCATGACGCTAGCAGTAATAAAAACATACACTATCTGTTTAGCTGCTCATCGATAAAAAAAGCTTATACAGCGGCCAATCAGTTACGTAAGGAAATCCTTAACCTGACATTACAAATGGAAGGGATGCATATTATTGAACATCAGCTGTTGTTACCGGTTGATAAATATGGCTTTAGCACTACCCAAAATGATAGTGATTTCTATCATAGCCAGTTATCAGTCATTTTTCCTTCGTGGACACTAAGATTTGAAGATCCCGGATTTCAGGATTATGTTGAACGACTTGTTCAAAGGGAAACTCCAGCACATTTGTACCCACATATTTTCTGGCTCAATTTTGAGCAGATGGAGTCGCTGGAGATTCTATTTAAGAACTGGCTACGCAAAAAACGAATGATGGAAGATTATGAAAGCCTTAATGAAATATCAGGTAAGTTAAAATCGATTTTAATATCCTTTAACGAAAGACAGGTATAAAGACTGGTAATTTGATTGATGCATACAATAGAGCATTTAAACTTTAACGTAGAACGAACCAACTATTTACTTGCGAGCCAAAGTGAATACGAATTTTCACGCTGGATTAGTGAGTCAGTGCTATTAAAAATTAATGAGATATTGGATGTCAGTGCACAGAAAGCGATTGATGGACAAGTTTACAAAATGAGAAATAACAATGAAAACCATCCTCATATGGAAGCTGTTGATATCGTCATTGACAGCCTGGATATTGAACTGGGCAATATCAATCAGGATAGATTTTGCCGTAATTACATTTCGAGATTTTCCAATGAATTTCAAGCAAAAGTCGAGCCTTTGATTGAAGAGAAAGTAAAATTATATTATGCGGCATTGGAGGTTAATAAAACCAGGGCGTTTACGAAAAATAGCCGCAACAATAAGATATTGTCAAAATCAGATGCCATATTCCTTAATATTGATGGTTTGATTAACAATGCGTTAAACAGAAGAAATATTGGAGAACTTCTAAAACAATGGAGTGAACTCGTTTCGAAAGCAGAAGAATCTGTCAGGGAGATTATTTATGAAAAGGCTGGTAAAGCTGTTTTCAGAAAGGTGATTGCGCAAGAGTTCCCAGAGGCTCTTCAAAATAAACTATTTAAACTATTGGAGCCGGGATCATATTGGTTTATCTATCACCTGTTATCGAACAGCTCAATTTTTCAACGTCTGATTTTAGTGAAAGAGAAAAAAAAACATGATAAACAGCAACCTGAAATTAATGGTGATAAAAAGGACAGAGTATTTCCGATACCTGAGAGGGCTATTCGTTCAAGTCTGGTTGAGTTTACACTGAGTTATATTGTAACAGAACGCGGAAGCCAGTTTAATAAAAAGTCTTACCTCAAAAGTCAATTAAGACAAATGGCAGCGCGCAACAACCAGAGTTACTACGATTTAATCTGCTCACTACATAAACGCATCAATTCTGTTGAAATTAATGCAGATATGAAGTCATCATTAATGAGTCTTATCGAAGAAGAAATCGATATAACTTTGCAATTGGAAAATGATTATCACAAATCCTACAGGCTTTATCAGGAAATTACTCCCTTGTTAAAAAACGAATTGATTTCACAATCATTTTCTCTGGTTCAGTGGTTCAAACGAGTTGATTCATTTTATCCGATATTGAAGATCAGGTTCTTTAAGGAGATAAGCCGAGACCACAATTACCTTAAAAACGTAATGTCAGGGCTTTCTCAGGAGGACAGACTTTTCCTGGTGACTCAGTGTGTTGACTACTTTACGAGACCTGCGCTCACGGAGCAAAAACTACTAGTAAGTACCATTTTGCAAACGGCAGATAAATTACCTGATAACCGATCGTTTTGTTACCTGACGGTCTCTGCGATATCAGGCGGTCGTATCATAGACATAGAGTCATTCAGGGATACGACTATACCATTTTCGAGTATAACTGAAAATATTACAACAACTGTTGAAAAACACGAGTCGCATCATTCTTTTTCATTGGCTGATATTGATAAGCGGATTGTACGTTGGCTAACCACTCATAGAACCTTTGATGACGAAAACAAACAAGAAATCCTGCGTGTCATTAATTATTTAATCAGAGATGCAAGTTGCCTGGCATGTCAGCTATTAACAAAGTTATTTGAAGCAAATAACTTGATGGAATTAATAATTGACGATCTTGAAGAAACTACACTGCACAAAGTCTGCTGTTTGTGCTACTCAGACAGCTATAAAGATTATCAGGGTTGTGCAGATATAATCAGATTTGCAATGCTTGCGCCAGAGTTTCAACTTAAGCTGGATAATGTTAATAGAGCTTATTGGTTAAGCCTGTTTGATTTCATGAAAAAAATGTGTCGACTGAATAGAGCGTATAGCTGGCGACACCTGCTTTCGGCAGAAAAATACCTTGACTGTTTAATCACTCAGATTGCAACGTATAGCAAACTGAGTACAGAAGAGATAAAGAAGTGTTTTTTGCAATCGATAATTAATTTCCGGCGCGATACTTTGAATAAAAACATAAAGGCGACTTCAGGATTACAGTTTATTGAAAATATGAAGCTGATTTCTGTTCAACCTGATAAAGAGGAGTTAAACCAAAACACAGAAAATGAGCGATTGTTTGCAGAGTCTGTGTTTTCCTGTGATGAGACAGAGAAACAGTTTTCATATACTCTTAATAAGTTTGTTCGGTTTTTGAGTGGTACAGACTCTATTATTAATGAAGCGGAATGGCTGCTGCTGGTAAAATCGTGTCCGCGTCAACTAGAGTTTGTTATCAGAGAATATGGTAAGAAATCAAATGTTCGGAAAAAACTGGCCTGTCAATTATCAGAAAGGATTCAATTGTCGATCATTCAATTATTGGCACCGAATGAAAGTTTGTATATATCTGATGTATTTCGCCTCTCAGATATCTATCTGTGCACATTAAAAAACAGAGAAAAGGCTACAGGCTCACAAGTGCTACAGAAGTCTACGGTTAATAGCAGGCTTACAGAGTTTACCCTGACTTATCTTCTGGTTGAACGAGGCAGTCGATTCAACAAGCGAAGCTACTTACGAAGTTTATTAAGACAGATGTCTTCGCGGCATAATCTTAATTATCTTTCTCTTTTAAAGAGTATGAGAGAGCTGTTGGACTCTTCAACAATAAATAGCGATATAAAGGATGAGCTTCGTCAAATTCTTGGTGAGGAAGTAGATGACGGCAAGCAGCAAGTTAAAAATAACCTACGAAAAAGCTGCACGAAAAATGATCGTTTGACACTAAACAGGCATTCATCTGACACCTCTGGTTATTGGTTATATGCCAGGTTATGGAAGATGGTTTTAAAATCGGCTAATAAAGCTGACAGGTTTTCATATCTGGTTAATTTACTTGACAAGCGTCACCCCATATTACTTGTTCGATTTTTTAGAGAATTACAACTAGACAGAAGTAGTCAGAGCCGGTTGCTTAGCATCTTGTGTAGTGCCTGTCTTTCTCTTTGTGTCAAAAAATTCATGTTAATTGTTGGCTATATCACTGATGATAGTAGTCGAGTGTACTTCCAGACAATGGAGAAGTATTCATTGAAGTCTGGTGATTCGAAAAAATACTATCAAAGCTTATTGTCCTGTTTATTTAACGGTTACCCGGTTAGTCTGGTAGATCCCAGTATTACTCAACGATCAGATGATGTTTCCATGCTCGATTCGAGCGGTACAACGCCTTCGAGCTCTAATGTTATAGAACTTGATAAGAATGAATGTAATATTGATAATTTGAGAAGGAGCAAGGCAGAGAATAGTAACATCAGCAAAATTAATTCACTCGAAGCGGCATGTGGTTATTCCAATAAAGATTTAATTGCAACTCAATTGCAAAAACTTATGAAAGACAGGCGTCTTATGGCGGAAGTGGTGAGAAATCATGAAGGACTTCTTGTCAGGCTACTTATGTCTCTGTCGGAGGTCAGATACAAAAACATTGAGAGTTTATCAAGTGTTTTGCGTATGGCCAGTTTAAGCCCTTGCTTCGGGCTATCCAGGTGCGGGTTGTCAGAATTATATTGGTGCTGCCTGATACAATATGTATGCGCTCATAATTCTGATTATTCTCCGGATTATTTTGTTCAGATCTATCTTTGTTATCTGCAAAATGCGACAGCAATCAAGCTGAATACATTGAAAACCATACTCTGCCAGCAATTGGCGTCGGGTTATTATACAGAAGAAAAAAATCTACTCACGAAATTAATCAGTATCATTGATTCACAAAGCCGCTATGACCTTCGGTTAATATCCTGTTCCGAGGAAAAGTCGAATGTAGAAGAAGTCACCGCTGTGACTTCCTTTGAAGAAATACCTGCCATAGATGCAGTGCTGGCTGACAAAATGACCGATGAACTATCAAAGCTGCAGAGTATTCTCGTGAATGATGCAGGTCTTATTTTGCTGTCACCCTTTTTGCCACTCTTATTTAATAAATCGAATTTGCTGGGCAACGGAAAGTTTAAATCTTATAGTGCAAGATGTTACGCGGCGTCTATGCTTAGTTACGTTATAAATTCCGACAACTCAAAAGAAACCGAAAACAATGTAATGAATTTGAATGTTGTAGATAATGAATTTTGTGGTCTGTCTCGTTTGTTGACCGGGCTAAAAATTAATGATTCACATTTTATCCCGCAACAATTAAATCAATCAGATAAAGCGTTGGTCTCTGGTTTGTTAAAGGAAATTATTCAACAATGGAAGGCGCTTGGCAATACATCGGACGAAGGCCTTAGAGAAACATTCATTCGTCGGTCAGGAGAGCTTAATTATAGCAGCAAAACAGGTTGGAACCTGAATGTAGCTCAATCATCTTTTGATGTACTACTTGACAGAATACCATGGAATATTTCTTTAGTTAAACACAGCTTCATGACTGATGTTATTCATGTCAAATGGAGAAGCAGGGAGTATTTATGACCAGAAATCCGGAGGTAATTGAACCCATTTTAAAGGACCTGGTTCTTGAGCAAAATGCAAAAACCCTGGAAAGTGAGGTTCTCTGGTTTAGAGAGGTGCTCGAGGTGCGCTTTGCGCTTTATTTTGAGAATGAATGTAACTATCGAGCGATTGCTGAAATACCGATGCCAAGTCTGGTGGAAGATAGCTCGGAATATGCGCGACTGGTGACGCAATATAATATGAATATTGAAGAAAGGTTGCTACTCATTATAACGATAATACCCTATGTCAAACCTCAAGCCCTCAATTTATTTTTCATTCAAGATAAGAGCATTAATCGAGAGTTTGTTGAGTTTGGCGGCTGGCGAGGTAAGGTGCATCAGGGCTTTTTGCCCACGGCAGAGACCGCTGCATTTATTATTGCTGGAAAAAACATGAGCATGCGGCTACGTTTATTGACTCTTTTTGATAAAGAGCATTTCTTTATTAAAGATGGCATACTGGATATTCAGCTCTCCAGTCATGATGAATCATTTTATAGCACACGGCTTTCACTCTCAAACGAATATTTTCACAGATTAACAACGGGAGTTAGTCATAAGCCGGACTACACGATTAATTTTCCGGCTCAGTTACTGACAACGACATTAAACTGGACCGATCTGGTATTACCATCAAAAGTCCTTGATGAAGTAGTTCACATCAATACATGGATAGAAAATCAGATTGAGATTTTACATAATATGGGGCTCAACAAAAGCATAAAACCTGGCTATCGAGCTTTGTTTTATGGTCCGCCCGGAACAGGAAAAACACTGACAGCAAGTTTACTGGGGCAATCTTCCGACATGGATGTCTATCGTATAGATTTGTCCAATGTTGTTTCCAAATATATTGGTGAAACAGAAAAGAACCTGGAATCTATTTTCCGCCAGGCCGAACATAAGCAATGGATATTATTCTTTGATGAGGCAGATGCATTGTTTAGTAAGCGAACGGCCGCAAGCACTTCAAATGACCGTTTTGCTAACCAGGAGATTTCTTACCTGTTACAACGTATTGAGTTATTTCCTGGTGTCGTAATACTTGCTACTAATCTTAAGGATAATATAGATGATGCCTTTGCAAGGCGTTTTCAGTCAATTGTTTATTTCCCAATGCCTGATGAATATGAACGTCTTGAATTATGGCAGTCAGCTTTCAAAAACTGTAATTATCTTGATGATGATATTGACTTGCGAGAAATATCTCGAAAATATGAACTTGCTGGAGGCTCAATTGTTAATGTCATAAGGTTTGCTGCCATAAGCTCAGTAAAATCGGACAAGAGAAAGATATGCCAGGCAGACCTCATTACCGGTGTCATTAAAGAGCTAAGAAAGTCTGGGAGAACAATATAAATGAAAAGAGGATTAGCTCAGGAACGTAATATAATAACGCAATGTATAACGACTTTGTTAAACAGATTATGTTTGACTCTTTTATTCAGTTTTGTATATTGCACGCACGTTTACGCTTTAAATAAAGGACAAGTTGAAGCGTCAGTAGAGCATGATTCAAAGGTAGCGGTTGATTGCCAGTCAATAGTTTCTCAGCATTATAAAGAGCATGATTTGGAAATACAGCAGGGACTCAATAAGGCATTTATAGAAGACCAATGTTTTATTCAGGATGCTCAGGCTAAAGGAAATTTATTAAATGACGGTATCGTTGGGCCCATTACAAAAACCTGGATCAAGCGATATATTGATGAGTTTAAAGTTAAAAGTTGTGCACCAGAAAAAGTATGTAATCACAATGTGGAGCCTGTAATATCTGAGATTACACCTCATTCGGGTTTGTCTCCATTTATTCTTGTTGAGGATGATATCACTTATTTTGAAGTTAACTCACTGGTGCTGGCAATACTGCAGAAAAATCAGGGTAATACCTACATCACAGAATCTCGACTTCTGGAAGCGCTTAAGAAGGAGCTACAACTGATAAAAGGAATGAGTGACTATCTGATACTGAATTATCTGAAAGTCGCCTCGCAGTACATTCAGCAGGCCAGCTTTATGACCATCACTCAGGAAGGACTTGATTTACTCATTGCTAATGATCTGATTATTGCTGCACAAGCAGTAAGTCAGCAAGCTGACGTATTAATGGTAGAAGAGAGCTATCAGCAGGTGGTGCGAAACCTGGTCCGGTCGGCATACCTGGAAGATCAGCTAAAACAGACAAAAAATGGAGGCCAATCAGAAACCGGTAATAAAAATGAAACTGATCACGCTGGTGATACCGAACAAAAAATGATGTCACAAAAAGAGAAACAACAATCAGTAGCAAAAACACAGCAGTTGTCAGAAAAAAATAGGAAAAAAGTCGACGCAGCGTTAAGTCTCGTAAAAATATCGATCAAAAACTCCACGCTCTTCCGCTTGTGGGATATTCAGTTATCTAGCGAGTTTCCAGAAATTGATAAAGATATTTTGCTATGTGCTGCTAATATGCTTGACGTTGCATTTATCAGTCAGTCAGCGTTTGAATCGGCGTTAAAAACAATGTTAGTTAAACTTGAGCGTAAGCAACAGGGAAAGAAGGTGAAGTACTTTAACTGTAAAGTGACTATTAAGAAAAAGCCGTCGGAACCCGATGAGGAGCCTGAAGAGAGTAATCAACAGGATTCGGAACGAGACAATAAGAAAGTTAACGTTAACCCTTTACAAAGTAAAAGTCCTGAATATGATACTGAGGCTTTAGAACTACTGGTCAAGCGAGCAACAAAATCATTTTATAAAACGGAGTTAACACCAATAGAGCTTGTTCCCGTGGCAAAGTGCGTGGATTGCACGCTACCTTTTAAAGGAGTGAATTATGGTTTTTATCCCTTCTGGAATTCCTCGCTGGCTTACCGGGATATTGGAAAATTTACTGTAAATCCCGCCGCAATTGATTTTAGTATGTTTAATCGTATAGCTTATTTTGGGCTGCCAGTAGCAATAGATGGTGAAATTTCTGACTGGTTGCACTGGGAGGATATTGAAAATATCAGAAACTATAGTGAGACTCTTGAACGTTATAACGTTAAACGTGATTTGGTGCTCTATTTTAATAGTTGGCTGTATTGGGGAGCCAATAAGAGTGAATATGATAAAAAACAACTGGCCTATGAATATGCAGAAAAACATTTACTGGCGCTGAGAAAGATAAATCGTCGATTAGACGAAAATATTCAGCTTAACGGAATAACCCTGTATTTTGATAGTTATACAAATAGTTCAGACGCCAACATGATTCTTAACTATGTTTATGGATTACACCAGAAAATGGTTAGTGACTATAAAAATGATAAAAAGAAACCTTTTGACGTTAATTTAATGCTGGGAATTTCCTGGAATTATGACGAGCCGGGTTTTTGCCAGGTGAGAAAGGTCAGGGAGAAAGAAGAAACCTATTTTTCTGAACTTAAACCACTGCTTATTTCTACCCATGAGACTAATAATACAGAAGCTGACACTGAAAATGCGCTGTTACTGGACAAGATGAAACGAATGCTTTCAAATGAAACAGGGGGAGCCAGTCGCTCTATTATTAGTAACTTGCTATTAGTTCTCGAAGAGCCCACCAGTCGTTCGAAAAAATGTTTACGCTTACAGGTAGAGAACGAGCTCTATGGTGAAGATCGTATCGATTTTCTACGAAAAATCATTCCGGTTGTTGAGCGGATTGAGATCCCTGAGTCCGGTGACAAACGTTTTCAATTATTTAAAAATGACGTCAGTTATCTAAAGGACAATTTTGGAGGCATTGGTTTTTGGCCGGTCCCCATGGTTGTTCCTGCAGAAGCAGGCAAGGAACCCGATACTGTATATGATAGCGATAATGAGCTACTTATTGAATTTGCATCGACAATTACTGTACGTTACCTGGAGCCTTACAAAAATTATCTTGATTACTCAAAAACAGGCACTATCGGAGAGTTCCTGCATAACCCGATCATTACCCGGTATATTTCAGTTTGTGCATTTGCCTGCCCGAAAAGAAATGGATTCTTTTACCTGTTTGGTGGTCTTTTTCTAATTTCTGCAGTTTCATTTATTGCTTTTAGAGTTAACTGTAAAGCAAGAAAGAGAATCATACGATTTAAATGGCTGGATCTCTGTCTTAAGAGCGCAATGGTATTGACCTTTTTGTCAATGTTAGGTTGCGACCCCGACTGGCAGCCCTTTTCAAATGGAATACTAGCCATTCTGTTTGTGTATATGTTTGTTTATTTTGTTTACTCATATTTCTTTTGCGGTTATGAAAAACAAAGCAATGATTTTTCAGATTAATATTCGGAGAAAAAATTGTATGAATACATTTAACAAAAAACAGAGTGAAGAACAAAGTCGTACGACTAAAAAACCGGTGAAAAATGAAAGGGTAACTCAGCGTTATTCATTACAAGATAACAGGGAGAGTACAAAAAAACAGAACATTATACAACGCCAGCTTGATGAACATGAAAATACAACAGGTATCCCGAATAATCTCAAGTCAGGTATGGAAAACACGACGGGGGTCAGCCTGGATCAGGTGAATGTTCATTATAACTCAGATAAGCCGGCTGCGGTTCAGGCGCATGCTTATGCTCAGGGTACAGA
>JADGFG010000286.1 GCA_016743995.1 Kangiellaceae bacterium
ATCTTGGTTTAATTAAGACAAGGGCAGAAAAATCGGGAGAAGGTGCTTACAGGCTCAATGGAACCAAAATTTTTATCACCGGCGGTGAACATGATCTGTCAGAAAATATTATTCACCTGGTTTTGGCCAGGCTACCGGGGGCACCTGCTGGGGCAAAAGGAATTAGTCTTTTTCTGGTACCGCGCCATAAAGTTAATGAAGACCTCTCAATTGGCGAAAATAACGGGGTATCCTGTGGAAGTATTGAACATAAAATGGGAATTAAGGCATCTTCTACCTGTGTTATGAATTTTGATGAAGCGGAAGGTTTCCTGATTGGAGAGGAAAATCGTGGGTTGAATGCAATGTTTACAATGATGAATCTGGAGCGTCTGTCTATCGGTATTCAAGGGATAGGGCTGGCAGAAACTTCTTATCAACTCTCCAAAGCTTATGCACTGGAAAGAAAACAGGGAAAAGGAACGTCTTCAGAAACTGTTGCCATCATTGAGCATGCCGATGTGAGACGTATGCTGCTTGAACAAAGGGTTTATACGGAGTCAAACCGAGCAATGGCAATGTTTCTCGGTGTGCAGATTGATACACAATATCATCATCCTGATGAAGAAAAGCGTATTCGAGCCGCTCAATTAGTTGCTTTATTAACACCCGTTGCCAAAGCTTTTTTTACCGATAAAGGTTTTGAGTCTTGTAATCATGGTGTGCAGGTTCTGGGAGGGCATGGATATATCAGGGAGTGGGGTCTTGAACAGCTAGTCAGAGATTCAAAAATTGCGCAAATTTATGAAGGAACCAATGGTATTCAGGCGAGTGATTTTCTGCTAAGAAAGGTTTGCCTGGATAAGCAGGTCGTTCTTGGTATTTTGTTTGATATGATTAACCAGGAATTATCAGTCGATACCGTTTACCAGGAAGCTACTGA
The DNA here is from genome assembly GCA_016743995.1 of Kangiellaceae bacterium. Taxonomy (GTDB): domain Bacteria; phylum Pseudomonadota; class Gammaproteobacteria; order Enterobacterales; family Kangiellaceae; genus Aliikangiella. The sequence continues at coordinate 923 of JADGFG010000286.1, forward strand.
GCTAAATAATAATTTATGTTCTGCGTTAAAAATATTTAAAGGAGCATCTGACTGGTTAAATGAAAATTTTGACCATCAACGAACAGAAATTCAGGGGGCGGCGGTTGATTATCTGCACGCTGCTGGTTATCTGGTTTCTGGCTGGATGTGGTTAAAAATGCTTAATGCATTAAATAATGAGTTGAATGAGGACTTTATTGCAGGGAAACTTCTTGCCGGACAGTATTTTGGGCAGCGGTTGCCTTCAAGAATGCAGGAGTTGTGTAGTAAAGTGATGATGAGTTATGAAAACATCATGTCGGTACCGGATAAGATAATATAACTATTTATAATATGGTGTTTTCAATTTTTCTGACTGTTTTTGTTCTTTATAAATCATATCTGGCTAAGTATTTAAGATAATAGGGATTTTTTTTATTAAACGCTACGTTTTTGTCTAGAATAGTTATAGATTACAAAAATGAGTTAATCGCTTTTTATTTATGAAATTGTATATAGTTTACTATTGGTAAAAAACCAATAATAAGCTATAGTTATCGCAATATCATAAAGAAAGTTCTTAAGTCATTGATGTAACTGCATGGAATGTTTATAAAAAATTGTAACTTTTCATGGCGATAAATCATTATTTAAGCAATAAAGAGTATTAAAACAAGGGAAATCGCGCATGCTTCGCAAACTTATCCTTATAGCAATTTCTACATTCAGTATTTTTTCAAGTACCGCTTTTGCGGTTGGGCTTGGAAAATATACGGTTAATTCCGGGTTGAATCAGCCATTAAATGCTGAAATTACATTATTATCCATGGGCGAACTAGAAGCGCATGAACTGAAAGTGTCATTAGCTAGTAATGCTGAGTTTAAAAAATTAGGTATAGAAAAGCTATTTTTTTTAAACGACATCAAATTTAAAGCGGTAAAGAAGGAAAATGGGCAGTATGTCATTCGATTATCTACCCGTAACCCGGTTAAGGAGCCATTTGTTAATTTTCTTGTGGAATTGAACTGGCCCAGTGGAAGGTTCATCAGAGAATATACTTTTTTACTGGATCCTCCTTTGTTTGAAGAATCGACTTCTTCTACCATTGAGAAAACTCAAATTAAGCCGCGAGCCAATACCAGGCCGCAAACCAGCCGACCCGCTAGTCGTTCAGTAGAACAAGCTACTTTTTCCGGTTCGACCTATGGGCCTGTTACTGCCAATGATACATTGTGGGGAATTGCCAGCAGGGTAAGACCTGGCTCCCAGGTCAGCATTCACCAGACACTGGTGGCAATTTATCGTGCTAATCCAGAGGCTTTTGCTAATGGTAACATTAATAATTTGTTAAAAGGCAAAGTCATTCAGGTTCCTGATGCGCAGTCAATTGCCAATGTTCCGCATCGAGCTGCATTACAAGATGTTGTAATGCAAAACAGTCAGTGGAAGTCTGGTGGTGCTCGTAGAATTGTTGATAATAATAAAACTCGTTCGACTTCTTCGCAGACTAGTAGTGATGCGAGGTTATCACTGGCAACTCCTTCTAGTGATGGTGAGGTCAGCGATAGAGCGGGTGGAGATATTCGAAATCAGTTACGGGACGCACAGGGGGATTTGGTTCGCTCTCAGGAAAAAGGCGCAACCCTGCAAGCAGAAAATGAAGAATTACGTTCTCGTCTGGCAGATGCTTTAAAAAAGCTTGAATCGGTAAAACCAACCGATTCAGCCGTTAGTATTGCAGATGCAGAATTAGCCGCATTTGTTCAAAGTCAGAAAAACAAAACGGTTGAGTCGATTACCGATGCCACTGATTCGGCAGCAAAAGATGTTGTGGAGATAACTGATTCTACAGAAACATCGGACTCTACAGAAACATCTGGCGTTGAAAATTCTGAAAGTAATGCTGAGCCTGCAATAGTGGCAGACTCTTCTATAGCAACAGATAAGAGCGTAGCTCAAACGGGTAATAATCAACCAGAAGTCGTTAAACCTGATTCGACTAATGTTCAGGTGCCAGTTGATGAGTCCCGTAAGCTTATAGCAAAGGAATTTCCTGAAAAGAAAAACTTATTAGAAGAAGCCATGGAGTATGGGGTAGTTCTCTGGGGTGGAGTCGCTGCATTATTGTTGATGATTTTTGGTGTCATCTGGCGTATGCGTAAACGTATGGAAGAAGAAGATTTTCAAGATGATCTTGTCGCGAGTACAGGAGCGCTGGAAACCTCTGAAGATTTTGAGTTGCCAGATGTTGGCGATGAAATGTTAGGTGAACTGGATTTAGTGGATAACACTGATTTTGAAGGTGGCGACAGTGATGAATATGATCTGCTTGGAGAAGTAGATATTTATATTGCTTATGGTAAGTATGAGCAGGCTGAGAGCGCTTTATTGTCAGCCATTGAAGATAATCCTATTCGTTCTGACATAAAAGTTAAACTGATGGAATGTTATGCAGAAACTGAAGATAAAGATAAGTTTGAATCGCTTGCTGAAGAGGTCTCGCAGGCGGTGGATGCTGAAGAATGGAAAGAGCAGATTAGCAGCCTGAGAGAACGTGGTTGGGCGAATAGTGAGAGCGAAGAAGATTTTGACTTACCGTCTACGGAAGACATATTTGGCGAAGATGAATTCAATGTGGGTGAAGAGCTTGATGCTGATGACTCCGAACTGCCAGCCGTTGAAGGTGATTCAGATGATATTGTTGATCTGAATGACGAGTTAGACCTGGACGTTAATGATGATGGTGAAGATGAGTTCGATATTGATATGGATATGGGCCTGGAAGATGAAGAAGACGTTGAGCCTGAGTCTGGTCCCACTGCAGTAACACAAACCTTTGATAGTCTGGATGATGATTTTTCCATTGATGAAGACTCTTCTGACTCAGAAGATTTAATGGATGAGCTGTCTCTTGATGATGCTGATATTTCTGAACTGGAGACTGATTTTGATTCTAAAGAGCTAAATATAGAAGGTTTGGCTTCGGATGAACTTGATGATTCTGATGATATATCATTAGATCTGGAT
>JADGFG010000287.1 GCA_016743995.1 Kangiellaceae bacterium
CCTACACAGTGAAAGCTGAGATCATAGCTGGATCTTAGTTTGTCAATGGCACGTAAATCGACGTTATCTGAAAGATAGTTTTCAATTAGTAGTTCAAACCAGTCCATCTGTGGACTGGTTTGCTGAATAAAGCGAGCATGCTTATCTCTATAGCCCATACCAACACCCTTTAAAGGTGCTTTCTGTTGATTCAGCTGGTTAACAGATTGTGTATCTGAAACCTGTTCTGAAGAAGGTGTTTCAATAAGCATGCAGAGCGACCTCTATGATTTTTTATCGCTGGCGGGTTTTTCAGAGAAACTACCAACAATTTTTTTACAAGTACCTTCGGGGACATAAACCCATTCGGCTCGCTCACCATCGGTTTTGGCTTGTGCTGCACAGGAGTGTTTGGCTGTACCACAGTCATTCATGCCCTTTTTAGCAATGCCGTAACATTTTTCAAAGCCTTTTTTGCCGGCTTGTGCTTCGGGACTGTGTATACCAACGCCAACAGCGATAATACCGGCCAGAGCAGCGGATGCGAGAGTTTTAGTCGTTTGACTCATAGTTATTTCCTCAGTTTAAGTGTATGTTCGTCAATAAAAGACCTGTCTGGTGAATAAATTCTTTCATTGTGAGATAAATATTTTTTCAATGCCTTTTGATAAGTGGCTACTGACACCTTGAATATTTCCAGTTTAGGTTAAAAAGTAAGTAATTTCAGGCTAATCAGTTGTAAAGAAAAATCATGCTGGTAGTCGGAAAATAAGTTTGCAGACTATGTTGCAGATAGTTTAAAGGGATTAATATAAGGCATTTGGTAGAACCTTTTAAAACAATTTGTTACAGCACTGTTAAAAGTGATTAACTACTTCTTAGTTTTTTTTGCGGTTTTTTTTAAAATATTGGCAGGCAGCCCCTGTTGTCAGTCCTGAAGGGCGGTATAACTATCAATTTTTCGTCTTTTTCAATTATTTTGCCGCTTGCTCTCCAATGTTTCTTATGTGCACATCGTCCCAGAAAAAAGTATGATTGGTAAAGTAATAGGGGGTTAGTCCTTGCTCTGCGTATTTTTTAATTGATCGGAGTGTTGAAGAAAGTTAAAGGCTAGTGTTATGCATCAGAAAATGCCTAACTGCGTACATAGTCTGCACCATCAATCGTGTGTTTTTCATCTGGAAAGCTGGGATCATCTTTGTAGTTGGTACAGTGCATAAGAGAAGCTAGCAGTTTTTTTGTGTTTGACTGGCAGCCATTCACTGGTTAACTGGTATTCTGAATGGCTATTTTCCTGCTCTATATAAACGAGCGAAGTTTCTGAAAGGTTTTTTTTCAATTTTTCCAGTGTGTTTTCAAGTAAACCCTGGCCAAAAGGGGGATCAAGAAAAATAATGTCAAATTGTTCGGAAGCATTTCTTAAAAAACTATCCGAGTCAGTGTTAATGATGTTAACTTGTTCATTAATACCCAGTAAATTGGCATTATCGGTTAAGCTTCTCGCAACTTTTGAATTGAGCTCTACAAATGTGACTTGAGAAGCTCCTCTTGATATTGCTTCAAAGCCCAGAGCTCCACTTCCCGAGAAAAGATCAAGGCAGCAAGCATTCTGGATGTCTCTGGCCAGCCAGTTAAATACGGTTTCTCTTATTCTGTCCAGTGTTGGTCTTAGTCCTTCAACAGTTTTAAAATGTAGCTTTCTTCCACGCATATCTCCGCCGATAATTCTAATGCTACCACTTGATTTATCTGACTTGCTTAAATGCTTTTTTTTCCCAGATTGCTGCATTGACAAAATATTCTCTGATTGTAAGTATCAACTAACATAGGCAGTGACTGGGTCTTATTAGCCCAGGCTAGCAGGTATGATTTTACGCTGGTTATTCAGAATAGGCAATTTGAAATTATTACTGTGTGAGATTTGTGAGTTGGTTGACGAGTAAATTATGAAGTGTGTAACGAAAATATGAAGTTAAAATTACGATACTCTGGATATTCATCATTATTTAAAGCATACTGATCTTCCACTATTAACAATATATTCTTCAGATATGTCAGACAGGATTGATGATAAAAATTATCAGAAATCCTCGAAATCTACTATTTCGAGTTCGCCTTCTATTAATTTACGTTCTGAACATACGGATGTTATTTCACAAAAAGATAAAGAGATACAAGAGCTCAAAATTCAGCTTGTTCATAAAAATAAAGAACTATCTCAAAATAAGAAACTACGAAAATATCTTCATGAAATTATTCAGTTAACTTCGTCTTCTGGTGCGTTAGAAAAGTATTACCATGGATTACATCAGATAATTACTTCTTTATTTTATGCAAAAAATTTCTATATTGCGCTAATTGATAAAACCAGCCATCAGCCAGTGCTGGATTACGTGACCAGTGTCGAGAAGTTGGAGTGTTACCAGAAGAAGGTGAAAGAAAATATAGGGAGCATGGCGGACTACCTATGTAATGCCGGGACAACCTGCTTGTTAGAGAAAGAACAATTGGTTGAGCTCATGAAGTCGGGAAAAATTAACATTAAGGGAGAGCCACCTGAGTCATTTATTGGTACGCCGCTAATGAAAAATGGTGAGTTGTATGGTGTTGTTGTGTTAGAAAGTTATGATAAAGAGATTTTGTATCAACCTCGTCATCGAGAATTTTTTGATTTAGCCGCAACTCATATTACTCAGGGCATACAGCAGCGTATTGTTTTAACTGAAAGTGATGGTAGTTATTCTGATAAGAGTCACTTAATCCGAGAGAAATCTCAACTATCTAATGATGAGTCGAGCGAAAAGCTGAAGTTTGATAAGCTGCAGATCGCTTTATATGAAATCGCAAATATCGCATTTGATACAGACAATATTTATAAATTTTACTGTAATATTCATCGGATACTGTCGAACCTGATGTATGCAGAAAACTTTTATATTGCTTTGCTAGACGATGATAAGAGCTCTCTGAATTTCAAATATTTCAGAGATCAGAAAGATGGTCGTTTTGCGGAGAACAAAAAATTATCGTTGGCAGACAAAACTTTGTCTTCTTTTCTTTATGAACTTAATTCTTCGTTGTTGCTAGATAGAAAATCTTTTCGAGAGCTTCAAAAAGAAAATGAAATTACGATAAAAGGTGCTCCTTTTGAATACTGGCTTGGTGTACCGCTGATAGATGCTGGGAAAAGTATTGGTATTATTGTTATTCAGAGCTATACAAAAGACCAGCGTTATGACTGTTGGCATAAAAGTCTTCTTGATTATGTTTCACGACATATTGCGATAGCATTGCACCGAATTAGAACTCGAGCGGGCCTGGAAGAGCAGGTGGCATTAAGAACCAGGGCGCTAAATAAGGAAATAGAGAAAACGAGAAAAGGCCAGGCAAAACAATCTGCTTTATACATGATTGCAAATCTTGCCAGTTATGATTTACCGCTTAATAATTTCTTTAAAGAGATTCATGTGATTGTTAATTCTCTGATTTATGGTGAGAACTTCTATATCGCATTAATCGACGAAAAAAATGACACCATCCGAATGGCCTATTATGTTGATACTATCGATGATAAGAATGCGGTAGATTTTTCAGACATGGAAAGTGAGAAATTAAAAAATAGTATTACTGGATATGCCATTAAACAACAACGTTCCTTACTGTTAAGTCATGAGGAACTTAAGCTGGTTGCCAAAAATGAAAACCTTGATTTGTTAGGTCCAGAGACCGCTTGTTGGTTAGGGATTCCATTGATACTTGATGGGAGAACTATTGGTGTTATGACATTGCAAAGTTATTTCCCTGATTATTGTTTTAATGAAAATGACAGAGAATTAATGGTGTTTGTCGGTCAGCATGTAGCGGCAGCGCTACATAGGAAAAGAAATAAAGATTATCTTGAAGTTTTGGTAAAGGAAAGAACAGAGGAGCTTAAT
>JADGFG010000063.1 GCA_016743995.1 Kangiellaceae bacterium
CATCTCGGCCGCCTGATAATATATCAACAGAAGTCAGTTGAGCAGGTTCTTGTTGCTGAAAAAGAACTTCGGCTTCCTGTAAATCAGCAAAAACACTTTCAACCATACGATCTTGTAACAGAGGTAACAGTTTGCTAACCGCATCGGCATCCAGATCACGCCCCTGAGAATCCTGACAGTACCAGCTCACGCCTCTTTCCAGGCGGTTGATTTCTGACAGTCCACAATTATGTGCGATATCAGTTGCCTTGGAAGACCAGGGAGAAATAGTCCCCTGACGCGGAGTAACCAGTAAAAAGGCCCCTTTGGTTTCTCTGACTTCTTTACGAGAGCCGTAAGTCAGCAGCTTGTCCAGTACCTCTCGTCCAGCGGACGACAAATCTTGATTTAAATCAGCGAAATGGACATATTCGGCATAAAGCCCGCCCAGATTTTCGACAATTTTTTTACCTTCATTGAGTAATTTCTGGGTTCTGAACTGAGATAACGCCGGAGCACCACGGAGAATAAGCATATCGATTATATCTCTAAAATCTTGTGTTAAAAATCAAGGCGCAATAATACGCTAATTTATCTGAATATTTAACCAAAAATACGGCTTTATCAGATAAGTGGCAACATCCTGCAAAAGTCCACCGGAAAATTGAAATTGTCTGGATAAACCGGAATAACGCAGAATGCTTATACCACCTGATATATAGCGCATTTACAACCGGAACTAACGTAAATTTTGAGTTATATTTAGCCAGTTTATGAGATTTTGTTCCTGATTTTTAGTCAACGATGAATACATCATGTAACAAACCGAATAGACTAAGCGGCTTGCGAAACCTGAAATAAACAACGATAATTAATACAAAATGGATTATAAATCAATAAGTTGAAGTCTCTGAATAAGGGGTAAATCCCGTTTAGATGCTTAAAAATCAATGGCTTATAATTCAACCGTAGAGAAATGTGTCAGTCTGGAAACACGTCAGATTCATTATCTCATATTTGAATACGCTAAAATCTGGGGGCAATGTCTAAACTCTGAATTAACGCTATAACAGCTAACAGAGTAAGCCATAGAGTGACTGACAAGTATGCAGCAATTTTTTAGTGCCAGAAGGTCTAATCGGGCCAGGAAGTCCGAATTTAACCACTCAGATTCAACCCGGAAACCAGTGTTCAGGCATTTCTGGCGATTAATAACGCCATTATTTTGTCTTGCACTGCTCAATTCCTGTACCGAAACCCGTCCCTCTATTCTGGAAAGGATTATGAGCAAGGGAAAAATTACCGTTGTCACCCGCAACAGTCCAACAACCTATTATGAAAGTCACGACGGACCCGCCGGTATTGAATACGAACTTATCACAGAATTTGCGCAATTTCTGGGGGTTGAAGTCGAGCTGATCGTTAATGACAACCTGAAAGAAGTGATGGACCTGGTCAACACTGGCAAAGCTGATATTGCCGCAGCGGGGTTAACAGTGACCTCCGAAAGAGAAAAATATTTACGTTTTGCTCCGGCTTATCAACAGATTACCTCGAAGCTGATTTTCAAACAGGGTAAAAAGTGGCCCAGAAATCTGACTCAACTGGATGGTGAATTGCGTATTCTTGCACATTCCTCGTACTCTCAGGCTTTACTGGATTTAAAGCCGGAATACCCAGAATTACACTGGTCGGAAACCACCGAACAGACCAGTGAAGAGTTACTCATGATGGTGCTGGATGAAACAATCAGTTATACCATTGTCGATTCAACCGAGCTCAAGCTGAATCGTCGTTATCACCCCGAACTGGCGTTTGCGTTTACCATTGGCAATCCCCAGAGCCTGTCCTGGGCATTGGGTAAAACAGACGATTATTCTCTTTTTAGTAAAACCATTGAGTTTTTTGGACTTCATAAATCTCAGGGTAAACTGGCACAGCTAAAAGAAAAATATTACGGACATGTAAAGCACTTCGATTATGTCGGCGCCAGAAAATTTCGCCATGCGACTCAGCAAAAGCTGGATAAATACAAAAAGCTCTTTGTTGAGGCCGCGGGAGAAGATCTCGATTGGCGTTTGCTCGCTGCGGTGAGCTACCAGGAATCTCATTGGCGTCCCCGAGCCAAATCCCCCACAGGCGTCAGAGGGATGATGATGCTCACCTTAAATACCGCAAAACAGCTGGGCATAAAAAATAGACTGGACCCAGAGCAAAGTATAATGGGTGGCGCTCAATACCTTCGAAAAATAGGAAAGCGTGTTCCAGCTCAAATAGCAGAACCTGATAGAACCTGGTTTGCCCTGGCGGGTTATAACATTGGCTGGGGCCATGTAGAAGACGCTCGTAGAATTACCCGTCAACAGGGTAGAAATCCTGACAAATGGTCTAGCGTGAAAGAACGTCTGCCATTATTACAGAAAAAACGATGGTACAAGAAAACCAGATACGGCTATGCCAGAGGTAACGAGCCGGTTAAATATGTGACCAATATTCGACGCTATTATGACGTACTAATCTGGCTGGATGAAGAACAGCAGGATTTCGAAACTTTACCAACAGAAACACCACGCTCACAGGAAAAAGCACTCATTGCCGCCAAAGAAGCTGAGGTTTCTCAATAACAGTTGTTTTATTGCTGTTACCTTTTTCTTCCTGATAATACCAGCAGAAAAGCGAACCAGTATTGATAAGTACTGGTTCGCTTATAGACCTTTTGATTAATCATATCGATTTTTAATTAACTTTATCCCGATTTTTTCTGCTGTTCTCATCTCTGGCTATCGCAGCAGCTCTGACACTACTTTGCACAAGAATTAATAACTCTCGTAATGCCACCGAAAATTTTGCAAACTCGTGGCGCCCGCTAGAACGAAAATCTGCCAACATCTGATGCCAGCGTACTAATAGATTAACGTTATCTTTCATCCAGCAATTCACTCGCTGATCAGCCGTCGCCTCTGCCTTGGTCATATGGAGTACTGCAACCGTAAGGCTCCTTTGTTGCCAGTCGAGATCTTCGCGGAAAGAAGCACGAGCAAATGCCTGCCAGTGGTTATCAACAGGCTGAGAATTAATCTGCTCCAGAAACCAGTGAAGCTCCAGTTTTGCACCCAGTTTAAAATAAACTTCCGCTACAATGGGAATAGGATGACCAGTCAACTTGGACATTTCAACAATATCGAGCGCAGAAAACATTGTACTTAAATAACAGATTTTTTCTGCCAGCTTTTTTGGGACCCCCTGAGCAATCCAGGAATCAATACTGATTTTAATCGCATCGTTTTCCAACTCATCCAGTACTTTATGAATGCAGCCCTGTAACGCAATAACGCCATCTTTAAAGTACTCAACACCTTCTTTAATAGCAAGGTTCTTTCTTCGGTGACGCAAAAACCAGCGAGTACAACGTCGAGTCATTCTTTGCGTCTGGTAAATCATATCATGCTTGGTTTTTGCAGGAATGGAATGGTCCAACGCTTCAATCTGTTTCCACATAGCTGGCATGTCATAAATTTCTTTTGCCAGCGTAAAGCAGGTTGCCACATCAGCAGGAATAGCGCCGGTTTCATCAGTCGCTCTGAAAGCAAAATTGCTTCCCAGGTAATCCACCATTTCGTTAGCGATTCTCATCGCGATAATCTCATCTTTTAACGGATGAGATTGCATTTTGTCTTCAAATTTTCGGCGTAATGGTTTAGGAAAATACCCCACCAGCACGTCTTTGTAGAAGGGTTCTTTGGCCACTTCTGGCGAACAGAGCTCTTCTTTTAACACCATTTTCCCATAAGCAACTAACACGGCAATTTCCGCCCTGGTTAAACCGTCACCCTGCGCCAGTCGCTCAAGGATTTCTTCATCGCTGGGTAAAAATTCAAGCTCACGGTCGAGCTTTCCTTCTTTTTCCAACCAGTGAATAAAACGCATAAGTTCTTTGACCATTTTTGAAGATCGCTCTTCACTGGCGCTAATACACTGAGCCTGTAGATAATTTTCTCTTAAAACAATGGTTCCTACTTCTTCTGTCATACTCAACAATAATTTACTGCGTTGTTTTTCAGTCATATCACTGGCATTAACAATCTGATTCAATAAAATTTTAATATTCACTTCCAGATCGGAACAGTTAACTCCTCCGGCATTATCAATGAAATCAGAGTTGCCTCGTCCGCCAGCCTTCATAAACTCGATACGGCCTAGCTGGGTAACACCAAGATTTCCGCCTTCGCCAATTATCTTGCAGCATAAATCGGCCCCGTTAACTCGTAATGAGTCATTAGCTCTGTCTCCCACTTCAACATGACTTTCCTGGGTCGCTTTAACATAAGTCCCAATGCCCCCATTCCAGAGAAGATCAACATCAGCTTTTAAAATGGCGCTGATTAAATCATTAGGAGAAAGCTTATCTTCTTTAATACAAAAAAGTTTTCTGGTTTCTTTATTGATCGGAATTGACTTGGAATTTCTGGAGTAAACCCCTCCCCCTTTTGAAATCAGCTTTGTGTTATAATCTTCCCAGGAAGAACGAGGTAAATTAAACAAACGTTCTCTTTCCACATAACTTTTTTCACAGTCAGGATTTGGGTCAATAAATATATGCATATGGTTAAATGCGGCCAGTAAACGAGTATGCCTGGAACATAACATACCATTACCAAACACATCGCCTCCCATATCTCCAATACCCACAGCGGTAAAATCTGTAGACTGGCAGTCGATACCAATTTCCATAAAATGACGTTTAACTGACTCCCATGCGCCTTTTGCAGTAATACCCATTTTTTTATGGTCGTAACCAATACTTCCTCCAGAAGCAAAAGCATCTCCGAGCCAGAAATTATATTCTTTGGAAATCGCATTCGCTATATCAGAAAAAGTTGCTGTTCCTTTATCTGCAGCCACCACCAGATAGGGATCATCTTCATCATGTCTGACAACATTGACTGGTGGTATCAGTTTGTCATCAACAAGGTTATCGGTGATGTCCAGCAAAGCACTGATAAAAATTTTATAACAATTAATACCCTCCGCTATAAATTCTTCACGCGATAATCTGGATAAATTCCGTTTACAGACAAAACCTCCTTTGGCGCCCACCGGTACGATCACCGAATTTTTAACCTGCTGTGCTTTCACCAGCCCTAATACTTCAGTTCTAAAATCTTCTCGTCTATCTGACCAGCGCAAACCACCTCGCGCAACTTTTCCACCTCTGAGGTGAACCCCTTCAACCCTGGGAGAATAAACAAAAACTTCAAACATGGGCGCAGGTCTGGGAATTTCTGAAATTTCACCCGGCCGAAGCTTGATTGATAAATAGTTTTTATAACCACCCGCAGTATTTTTTTGATAAAAATTGGTTCGAATCGATGCATCAATTAACTCAACATAACGATTTAAAATTCTATCCTGATCAAGATTCTCAACATTATCCAATGATAATAAAATCTCTTCTTTCAGCGCTTTTAATTTTGAATCGCTTCTCTCAATCTCCGGATCAAACTTCAGTGAAAAGCAGGTTACCAGTAATTTGGCGATAGCAGGATAAGCAGCCAGAGTATCTTCAATATAATTCTGTGAGAAACTAGAACCTATTTGCCACATATATCTGGCATAAGCACGCAACATGGTAATGTCTCGCCATCCGAGAGATGCCGACAGAACAAGTCGGTTAAAACCATCATTTTCTGAATCTTCGAGCCATATTCTGGTAAATGCTTCCTGAAATTTATCTTTTACTTTTTCAAGGTCAAGCTTCTGCCCAGACGCATGCAACATAACAAAATCGCTAATCCAGCGTACCGAACCCTCACGCTGTTTTATCTTATATGAAGTTTCTCCAATGATGTTAAGCCCCATATTTTCCAGCATGGGAATAACATCAGATAATGGTTTGGGTTGATCCTGATAAAATAATTTAAAACGAATATTTTCGTTGCTATCTTCCTGTGAACGATACAAAAGCATACTCAGCTTATTTTCATCGCTTAACATTTCCATATGCCTGATATCGAGTACCGCAGTTTGAATAATAGAATCATCCTGATAACCGGCAGGAAAATAATCAGCGTACTGCTTGATTAATCGGTTACCTTCAGCCTCTCCTAACTCATTTAACAATGAATCTCTCAGGTTATCTTGCCAGGAGCGTGTTGCCTGATAAAGATCATTTTCTATATCTTTAATTTCATATTTCGTTTTTTCTGCATTTTCTACAGGAATAATAAAATGAATTCGAGCCAGGATTGATTCTGAAAAAGTAGTTGTGAATTGAGGTTCGGAAATCGCGCCAAAAACAGATTTTAAGATTTCGGTAATTAACAGACGTATTTTGGTGGTGTAAATCTCACGAGGTACATACACCAGACAGGAAAAAAATCGGCCATAGGGATCCCGTCTGACAAATAACCGAATAACCGGTCGCTCCTGAATTTGCAAAATACCAATGCTGGTATCATAGAGCTCGGAAATTCTGGACTGAAAAAGCTCATCTCTCGGATAAGTCTCAAGTACATTTTTCAGTACTTTCTGATCATGTTCTACCGTGGTGAGACCTGACTGTTCGAGTACAGCCTGTATTTTGTGTCTTAATACAGGAATACTCATTGGATTTAAATTGTAAGCTGCTGAAGTGTACAGACCAATAAAGCGGTCTTCACCAATAATATTACCATCAGCATCAACTCTTTTAATGCCAATATAATCGATATGCGCAGGCCGATGAACTCGACTGACTGCGCTTAATTTAGTTAATACCAGCAGATTTTCACTATTTAATATCAATCTTCTGGCACCATCGGGCAACTCACCTAACCGATAGGGCCGTGGCTTCCAACTGGCTTTGGTTTTTAATCCAAGACTTTTTTTATGTTCGGGCTGCAGTTTTAAATCATTTTTTTCGGTTTTAAGCGCGTAATAGGTATAACCCAGTAAAGTGAAATGATTACCGCTAATCCATTGTAAAAAATCCTGACACTCTCTGTTTTTATCATTCTTTAAACTCTGCGGTAACTTTTTCAGCCGGGCAATAACTTCTTCCAGTTTATTCTTCATCGGTTGCCAGTCATTCACTGCAACTCTGACATCACTTAACACATCTTCCACGTTGAGTTTTATCAGCTCAAGATCTCGCTCGTCTATCTGACGATCAATTTCAAGATACATTGGCGTAACACCACTCTCGGGAGAACTCAGGTTGGGCCGGTTGATCTGCTTGATTTTGCCCCTTGAATCACGCTCAATATTCAGAGGAATATGAATATGCAAATGAATATTAATACCAAGACGGTTTAATTCCATACGAACTGAGTCAACCAGAAACGGCATGTCTTTGTGTACCAGTTCAATAATCGTATGGCGGGAATGCCAGCCATGTGTCTCAAACTCGGGGGTAAATACCCTGACTTCACTGTCAATTTCCTGCGTATTAGACTGCATATAATTCCATAAACTGACAATAGGCGCATAAAGCTCATTTGCATTTTTAAATTCAAAATCAGTACTGGATATACCCGAACAGAAATAATGCGCAAATTGAGAAACCAGTGCGGCCTGTTTGTGAGAAAACTTGGAATCGATCAAGCTGATAACATTTTTAAACAAGACAGAATCGTGTGATTTTTGTTCTATAGACATGGGACTGACATACCTGATGTTTAAATGATGAATTGAGTTTATCGCTGACAAGCTTTCAGTCATTAACAGGGCTGTTTTCTCATTACCTGACAGAGAATTCTTCCAGTCGGCAACGCTATCATCTGATACCGGACAGCTAGTTTATTTCACGTTTTGTTCCGGTCAGTTGCTCATCAGATAATTCAGCACACCTGCATCAACAACAGAAAACTGTTCACGTTATGTGTATCTGTATGATTGTAGGGGAAAAAAGTCATTTTGGCACGATAATATTCGCACCAGATAGTGATTAATTTCAAAAATAAGGCGACAAAAGCTAAACGGCTTACTTTCTATATAATACGGCGGCCAGAGCAGGTAATAATATGACTGCCCCCAGCATATTAAACAGGAACATAAAAGTCAGTAATATTCCCATATCAGCCTGAAACTGAAGAGCCGACATCAACCAGGTACTCACCCCGATAGCTAATGTTATCCCGGTAAAAAATACCGCTTTACCAGTTAAGCTGAGCGTTTTTAAAAAGGCTTCCGAGATGCTCTCACCAGCACGAATAAATAACAACATTCGAGAAAAAATGTAAATGCCATAATCAACGCCAATTCCTACCCCCAGTGCAATAACAGGCAGAGTTGCCACAGTCAGGCCGATATCTAAAAGACTCATTAATGCCTGCGCCATAACGGAAACGATAGCTAACGGAATGATAATACATAACGTCGAACGAATAGAGCGAAAGCTAATCAGACACAGTAAGGTAACGGCCAGGTAAACCCAGACCAACATTGGTAACTGTGCGGCAGAAACTGCTTCATTCGTTGCGGCCATCACGCCCACAGGACCTGTGGCAAGACGAAATTTCAGGTTCTCAAACTGATTCTCTTCATTGTAGGCTTTAACCGCAGAAACCACCTGTTTAATCGTTTCTGCTTTATGGTCTTTAGTAAACACTAATACAGGTATCACACTACAGTCATTATTAAACAGGCCGCTACTCGTTTCCAGGTAACGAATTGATTGAACTAACGTTGCTTGCTCGCGTGGCAAAATTCTCCATTGCAACGCACCTTCATAAAAACCGGCATTAAGAATTTTAGATACTGTTGGTAAACTGATTGCGGACTGCACTACATCCAGATTTTCCAGCTTCCATTGAAACTTATCAATCGCATTCATGGTTTCAAACTGGGTACAACCATCAGCCACCGTTTCAACAATAATTGAAATCATGTCCGTTCCAATGGAAAAGTTTTCCGTTACAAAGCGGGTATCCTGATTGTAAACAGAATCTTGTCTCAAAGCAGGTGCACCAGCCTCAAGATCACCCACCTTCATATTTTGTGCAAGAAAAAACGAAACAGTAACCACAAGACCGGCAATAATAATGGTTTTAGTTGCAGTACGTCCCTGGGCAAAGCCTGAAAAAAATCGCCACAACGACTCCTGGCTCAGATTGGCCTTTTCGACTTTAAGGTTAAAATTAGCAGGGAATTTAGCGTAAGACAACAAAACTGGTAGCAACACCAGGTTTGTAAAAATAATGACGGCTACTCCAAGACTGGCTGTAATTGCCAATTCCTTAATAATATCAATTTCAATGAAAAGCAATGTTAAAAAACCAACCGTATCGCTGGCCAGCGCAATAATACCAGGGATAAATAATCGACAACAGGCACCATAAGCTGCTTTTGGTGCCGTTGAACCTGCTGCGACATTTTTACCTACAGCATTAATCATCTGAACACCATGACTGACGCCTATGGCAAAAACCAGAAACGGGACAAGAATCGACATAGGATCGATACCAAACCCTAAAATAGTTAATAAACCCAGTTGCCAGATAACCGCTATCACAGAACAGATTAATGGCAATAACGTCAGACTTATTGATTTAGAATACCAGTAAACTAATAATGCGGTAATAACAAAGGCAATTAAAAAGAAAATAACCACCTGCTTTGCACCATTGCTGACATCGCCTATCATTTTGGAAAAACCAATAATATGCACATTAATATCCGGATATTTTGCTTCCACCTGCCCCCTGATAGCTTCTAATTTTTGTGCAACATTAACCAGATCAGTTTTCTGTTTTGTTTCTGGATCGATAGACAATAACTGCGCACTAATCATCGCAGACGCAAAATTATTAGCCACTGAGCGCCCTACCAGACCCGCTTTTAGTACATTACTTTTTACAATTTTCAGTTGTTCATCGGAACCATCAAATGAAACAGGGATCACAGGACCGCCAACCATGCCATCTTCAACAACCTCGACGAACCGGGTATTTGGTGTAAACAAAGAGCTCATAACTGATTCTGATACACTGGAAATTGAAGCGACTTTTTGAGTTGACTCAGATAACGCCTGAAAAAAACGGTCGTTAAATATATTACCTGACTTATCTTCAAGAACGACCAGTACACGGTTGGCTCCGCCAAAATGTTCCTGATGCTTAATATAGGTTTTCATATATTCATGTTGAAGAGGAATATTTTTTTCAAAACTGGCATCAACTTTTAATTGAAAAGCAAAATAAAGCATAATCAGCGTTACGAGGCTAAAAATAGCTAAAATGGTCTTACAGCGACCAAAAATCCAGCGCTTGATACAATCGTCCAGATGCGTATTTTTCATTTTATTGAGTACCCTGCAACTTCTTATTTTTAGACTGGTTTAAAGCAGCACTTAAAACACCGTTTATTCCAACAAGAAGTATCTGACTATTTTTCAGTTGAATAGCACTGGCCAGATGACTTCTGTCAGGGCGCTGTACCAGATTAATTTTGTCATTATCCGGACTACCAATTAACTGGGTACCGTCCCCACCAACAATCAGATACTTTTCATCATCCAGCAACAATAGCTCCTGCAAAACTGACAGCGTACCGGTTGAGATTTCTGACCAATTGTTACCCTGATCATTCGATTTAAATAAATGGCCTCGTAGCCCCATGACTAAAATCTGATCACCTGGCAGGGAGGTAATATTAAAAAATGAACCATCATAAGGTGAAGGCATTTTCGCCCAACTATTACCCTCATCAACTGAAGAGGCTAAAAAGCCCAGTTCGCCAGCCATAAAAAGTTGATTGTTTTTTGAGTTGTAGGTTATTGAATAAAAATGGGGAAATCCAATTTCTTCATCTTCCAGTTTTTCCTGATATACGGGTTCCCACTGTTGACCACCATTGCTGGTTTTGAGATATAACCCATAAGCACCCACCGCAAACCCTGTATTTTTATTCTTAAACCAGATATCGAATAAAGCAGGTTGGTCCAGGTTATGGCTGTAATTCTGTAAACGCCAGGAACTTCCAGCATCAATCGTTTTTAAAATTGTCTGCTGATGTCCAACAGCCCAGCCAACTTTTTGATCAATGAAAAATAATTTTGTTAATAACGCTTCTGTTGATACCTGCACCTGCTTCCATGAGTCACCCTGATTATCTGAAATAAGAATATGGCCACGTTCTCCTACTGCAATCAGGCGATTATTAGCAACACGCTTAATATCCATCAATAATCGTTTTGATGCTTTAGCAGCCTGAATACTCTGTTCGTTCGAGTCCGGTACCTTAAAATCTGCTTCCTTAGAGTCAGATTGAACAACGGCATTAACCGGTGCAAAAACTACGCTGAAGAAAATGCATTCCAGTAACACAATGGAAAAAATAAACAGTTTAACTTTCATCGGTGATCCTGATCGTTTTTCTGACATTCGTTTTCGACACACAGACATCCGCAAGAATTTTGATAAATTAACCTTTGCTGTAGATAGTCTCTACAAAAAAGCCGGCTATAAACCGGCTTTAATTTTCTGACGCCAGATAGTCGCCATCTGATTTTATTTTTTTCCTGCTCGACGTAAAGCGGCAGGCGTAAAATCTTTTTTACTCAACTTAACAGAAAAGTCATAAACAGAGTCTTCATTATCAAGTCCCAGCGCCAGGTACCGACCTGACTTTAAATCATGATATACGTCAAGCGTCGACCATAATGTGGGGACTTCGTAATAGTTGATGGCATGAGCCATACCAACACGCCACAACTCATCTCGCGAATCATAAATATCAGTCGTTGCTATTTGCCAGCTATCTTCATCAATATAAAAAACACGTTTTTTGTATTGATGACGAGTTCCCTGCTTCAGATTTGCTTCTACCACCCAGACACGATGTAACTCATAACGAACCAGACTCGGGTTTATATGACCCGGCTTAACAATGTCGCTATATTTTACTGAACCGGAATGCAGTTTGTAATTATTATAAGGAATGTATAACTCTTTTTTACCGATAATTTTCCAGTCATATCGATTAGGTGCACCATTGAACATATCAAAATCGTCAGTGGTTCTTAAACCATCTGCCGCAGTTCCCGGCGCATCATAAGCAACATTAGGAGCACGTCGAACTCGACGTTGCCCTGTATTGTATGTCCATGCCTGTCTGGGTTCTTTAACCTGATCAAGCGTCTCATGAACCAGTAAAGCAGTACCGGCTAGTCTGGCTGGTGAAGTCACTTTTTGTTTAAAGTAAAACAGCATATTTGATTTTGCCAAATCTTCAGGCTGTGTTCCTTTTTTATTATAAAGCAGGTCAAATTGTTCCTGAAACTTAACCAGGGTGTAACTCCCTCCTCTTAAGGGTGTAACCTGTCCGGTGCGGCGGGCAACGCTTTCTCCCCGGTATCTGACCGTATGATTCCAGATAACCTCAATACCACTCTGTGGAATTGGGAAAGGAAAACCAACAGCAGCGTTATTTAACCCGGTACCACCATCAGCGAGTTCAGTTCGACCTGCATTTAGCCGGGTCTGCTCATACACATGCTGTGGGTAAGAAGCACTACGGTGGGTCGGATAGATATCCATTTTAAAAGTAGCAGGATAGGCTTTAAATAACGCTAGCTGCCCGGCTGACAATTTATCCTTGTGTTCACTTAAGTTTTTTGAAGTAATGGTGAGCAATTTTTTATCTGAAGCATAAGGGTCAGGATGAAAATCACCAACCTTATAGCCCTGTGGCGCTTTAGTAATCCCACCTTTCCATTCAGGAATTGTTCCTTCAGCGTTGCCAGCTTTCTCCGCGCCTACAGGAGTTAAACTGGTGCCCAGTTTGGCCAACTGTTCCGGAGAAACCTTCGCAATCGTCACGCCAGAAGCAATACTCAGGCAAACAGTGGTAACAATCATCGAACGAGTAAATTTTAATTTCATGTCTGTTTTCCTGATTAAAATGAATAACTGATGTTAGCGGCAATAAAGTTTTTATCACCCATGACATTGGCTGTTCCACCACCAAAATACGAAGAATAACCTATGTCTGCTTTCCATGTCGCCTGCAAATCCATTCCAAGGCCAACAGTTAACGCCATTCTGTCTTCAACAAAATTGCTGACTGGTCCCGGGGTTGTCCCATTAACATCATGTTGAAAAACCAGTCTTGGTGCCATATTCCAGCCCAAAAGTACATCACTATAATTCCATTTACTCACAATACGATATCCCCAGGAAAACTCATCAGCAAAGGGGTTTTCTTCGACTCCCTCTAAGGGTGGTGCTGAAGAAGGAGGATTCGTAGGCAAACGAGCAACATTTCCACTTCGGTTAGTGGCCGGTGCATTAAAACGCAGTTCATCTTTTTCTGGCATATCCATGATTAAATTCAATCCTATCTCAGACAGCAATACCCATTGATCGGCTCCCCAGGTAGGCCCCATAAACATGGTAAAAGTCGTTTGCGCCTGAACTGTATCTAATAATCGATAACCAGAGATTTCTTCGCCTAAACCTGCACCTGCAGGTACTTGTGAAGTACCGCTGGGAATACTGCCTACAGGTTCCAGGGTCGCAAACAATAATTCGACATCGTCGATTTGTAATGGCATATCGGGTCGATAAGTCAGTTCACCCGCAACTGACATACCGCCATTGGTAGTTGTATTAAAACTGAGGCCATACATTTGAATGTCTTCAAGGTATTCAAAAAATCCGGTCACTTCAGTACCATTATGAGCATTGACAGAGATAATCGGCCGTTTATTATGATAATTTACATAATAAAAACCAAACTCCGTATAATTCAGGTTTTCAGCCAACCAGGCCATTTTTAAACCAAACTGACCAGAATCTTTGGCGTCTCTATCTTCAATACGTCTTGCGACAGTTCCAGGTTTATTTTCAGGGTATACGCCAAAGCCAAGGTGAATACCACTACCTGATTCCCCGGTAAAATCCTGGGATGCAAAATAGGTTCCCGGCTCATCGGTTCTGAAATGCTCCCATTCAAATTGAACAAAAGCTTCCAGACTCAGTGAATCAGTTAAGTCTAACGAAGTCCAGAGTGTATTAACGGGAATCAGCCCTTCTTTTAATTCAGCACCCGGTACACGTAATTTGGTCAGGTCAACCGCGTTAATTTCAGATAAACCATGCTGGATAAAGGTGCTCTCCCCCCAACTGACAACCTGTCGACCCAGACGCCCCTGAAGTGTTCTCTCTTCAAAGTTCCAGGTATCGTAAATATAGGCATCGAGCAGACGGTAATCTTCGCCCTGTTCATCAAGAGCAGCCTCAGTAATGGGTTTTCGGCGTTTTTCCGGATCATTTTTAAGCTCATAATCATAAAAACCACTTCCTCTGATAAAAAAACCGAACCCACTATTATGTTCAAGGCCCATTTCTGTAGTCAGTTTAACTACCGTACTAAAAGCATCCCCTTTGTCGAAATTCAGGTTTGCATCATCTCCGTTATTTGACCAGGCACTAATCGGCTCGTAATACTCCGCCGGAGGAACTAGAGTATAACCTCGTAATTCGGCAAGATTAGCATGCCCTATTCGATTTTCATCTCTTTCTGAAACACGCCAGCTGGAACCCAGAGATACTGTAGTATCCCAGCTACCACTCCAGCTATCAGTTTGAATTTCAATCGCATTGACAGGCGTGCTCACTGACAAAGCTATTGCAACTGCCGCAATAATTTTTGAGCGATGTAGTTTGAACTTCTGTAATGCGTTTTGACTTACTCTTTTCATTAATTACCTTCCCCGTTTAGTCACGGCCTGTATGAATGGGTCGTCAATCCTTTTTTCCAGTTTATTGGCATTAAAACGATTCAATGCCTCTTTTTTTATTGTACATCAACTATCTATCTATTAGCTTCAGCCACCTGTTCAGCGTGTTACCACAGGCTTGATATTACACATGAACCTTTAACTGCTGTTTTGAAACGCCAACTATTTAATGAAAATATCGACACTATCAGTCAATCTTCCTGAACACTGTGTCAGCTTTCCTGGTTCGACTAAGCATTACGTAGCGTCTACGTAACGTCCGACAGGCAGTCAGACAAATCAGCTAATCTTCTCTATGCTATAGCTGGTTTGTGCTGATTATGGTTTGCCAATTATTGTTTGTTAACAATTAAAATTAAGTACCGAGGTGGTTTTCCGCAAACACCACGCGAATCCTATTATGGAAAATCATCCGACCAGTATAAAGTTTTTTTTGAAGCTTTTTTTATTCTTATTTTTCAGGTAGTTACGAAACACTTCCCGATTGTGCAGCGCACCAGTATTAATTGATTTTGTCCAGGCTCAGTGCTTTACCATTTTCCAGGTAATGAAGAACAAACAGTCCCTTAACACCGCTATGAGTAACATGTGAAGTCAGTAAGTTAGCAGGAAACTGGACACGACGACCTTCTGTCGATCTGACTATGACACTCTTTATTCGCCCCGAATAATACTGTAGATAAACCTGGCGGCTGATATCAAGCGTAAATTCTACGCTTTTAACATTATCCATTTGCCACTACTCTATTGCTATTACTATTACTCAATGTTCATCTCCTGGTTACTGGCGAATACCGAGCATTATGACCTGTTACGAAAAATCAGAAATAAGGCAAATATTACAGACATAAAAAAACCGAGACAAGCTCGGTTTTTTTATAATTTGGCGCGCATGGAAGGAGTCGAACCTCCGACCGCCTGGTTCGTAGCCAGGTACTCTATCCAGCTGAGCTACATGCGCATAAAAACTATCTAAAAAACCGGAATAAAAAATGCTTAACCAACAAACAATCTTACAATACTGGCCTTTCAGAGGAGCGGTATTATCCGTTCCAGAATCATTATTGTCAACGCAAAATTTTAAATATTTTTTGTTAACAATAGTCACCTCAATAAATCTTGATTTTGAAAAAAAATCCTGATTTATTCTACAAAATTAACCAACAAATTAAATGGCGGAGAGAGAGGGATTCGAACCCTCGATGGGCTATAAAACCCATACTCCCTTAGCAGGGGAGCGCCTTCAGCCGCTCGGCCATCTCTCCATTTTTAAACTTGTTTATAGTCATTTTTGCGGGGGAGAATACTACCTGATTTAAACGAAAAATCAAACACTTTTTTCGTTTAAATCAGATTCTCTGTCTTCGACATGAATCAACAGATTTTATTCGTCTCCAGAAGCCATTTCTTTTTCGCGTTGAATTCTCATATAAATTTCTTCGCGATGTACAGAAATCTCTTTTGGCGCATTAACACCGATACGAACCTGGTTACCTTTCACACCAAGAACAGTTACGGTGACTTCATCACCAATCATTAATGTTTCGCCCACTCGACGAGTCAAAATTAACATTGCCAATCTCCTCAAAAAAATGGCTCTTATTAAACGCTTCCTTAACTCAGATAGGTCCATATACCAAAGGGGCGCCATTGTAACAATAGACTATTTCAGAGTCACTGTATAAATTAAACTTTTATGCCAACTTGCTAGCACTCCAGTTAAAATGAGGGCTTATTCCTGGTTTTCAACCCATTCACTCACCCATTGTAACGTATTTTTCAGCTCAGCAATATTATTACCGCCTCCCTGAGCCATATCCGGTCGTCCTCCTCCTCTACCATCCAGTCGAATTGCCAGCTCTTTCATCAGATTACCCGCATGATAACGCGGAATCAGGTCTTTAGTCACACTGGTTATAAGACTTAATTTACCTTCCAGCTCTGTCGCCAGAACAATAATTCCACTACCTAGCTTATTTTTAATTTGATCATTTAAGCCTCTCAAGCCTTTAACATCCGTTGGGCTTACTTTTACCGCAAGAAGATTAACCTCACCAACTTTTATAACTTTACTTAATAAATCACTTCCCTGAGATGAAGATAACTTATTTTTTAATTTTTCAATTTCTCTATCTTGCTGTCTGGATTTGACCAGAAGTTGCTCTACTTTTTCACTTAATGATAATCGGTCAGTTTTTAAACTAGAAGCAATCTGATTAATCAACCACCCTTGTTTCTGGCTATATTCTACAGCACTGGCCCCTGTAATTGCTTCTATTCGACGTACGCCAGAAGCTATCCCCTGCTCACTGACTATTTTGAAAAGTCCTATATCTCCGGTTCGAGCCACATGCGTTCCGCCACACAGTTCAACTGAAAAGTCCGACATTTTAAGCACTCTGACCGACTCTCCGTATTTTTCACCAAACAACATCATCGCCCCACTTTTGCGGGCATCATCAATTGAGGAAACCGTGGTTTCAACCTGGTGATTTTTTCTTATTTCAAGATTAACCAACTGTTCAATTTTTGAAATTTCTTCATCTGAAACCAGTACGGGATGTGCAAAATCAAAGCGTAACCGTTGACTATCAACTAAAGAGCCTTTTTGTTGAACATGTTCGCCAAGTATTTTTCTGAGTGACGCATGCAATAAATGTGTTGCTGAGTGATTAGACGCAGTTTCTTCTCTGTCTTCAACATTGATACAGGCATTCACCTGCACGCCTTTTTTTATAGTCCCCTTTCTGACAACCCCTTTGTGAAGAAAAGCATCATTCAATTTGATAGTATCCAGAACTTCAAAAGACAGCTCTGCATTACTGATAAGGCCTTTGTCACCAACCTGACCACCAGATTCAGCATAAAACGGGGTTTTGTCCAGGATAATAGTTGCCTCAACGCCACAAGTCACTGCGTCAACTTTGCCACCTTCAACAATGATTTCAACCACATTGGCTGTAGTATGCTCATCCAGATATCCGGTGAACTCAGTTGTACAATCAACGGTTATGGAATCATTATAGTCAACATCAAAGTTTCCGGCCTCAACCCCTCTTTCCTTCTGTTGTTTTAACAGTACCTCAAAGCCTTCTTTATCAATTGTCAGGCCTTTTTCTCTGGCGATATCTGCAGTTAAATCATCGGGAAATCCATAGGTATCTTTTAACTTAAACACGACCTCACCATTAATCACACTACCCTGCATATCCTCGATATGTGATTGTAGTATTTTCATCCCATTGGTCAGTGTTCGCTGAAACTGTTGTTCTTCAGTTAATAATGTTCTGACAATAGTCTCTTTGTTTAATTTCAACTCAGGATAAGCCTCCCCCATTTCCTGGACCAGGCCTTCAACAAATTTATGAAAAAATGGTTCTTGTGCGCCAAGTTTACTCCCGTGCCGGACAGCCCGCCGAATAATACGCCGCAACACATAACCGCGTCCTTCATTCCCGGGTATCACACCATCAAGAATTAAAAAACTACAAGCTCTGATATGATCCGCAATAACCCGCAACGACTGGTTGGTCTGATCAGTCACTCCCAGCTGCTTTGCAATAAACTGAATCAGTCTGGCAAAAAGGTCTATTTCATAATTGTTATGAACATGCTGCATAACCGCAGCAATTCGCTCAAGCCCCATGCCCGTATCAACAGAAGGTCTTGGCAAATCATTCATGGTCCCGTATTTATCTCTGTTGTACTGCATAAAAACCAGGTTCCAGATTTCAATATAACGGTCACCATCTTCCTCGGGACTACCAGGAGGTCCCCCTGCAACAGTTTCTCCGTGATCGTAAAATATTTCACTGCAAGGACCACAGGGACCGGTATCGCCCATTGCCCAGAAGTTGTCTTTATCATCCAGCCTGGAAAAACGAGTCTGATCGATTCCCATTTCGTTAAACCAGATAGCTTCCGATTCTTTATCGCTATGATGTACAGTCACCCACAGCTTTTCCGCCGGTAATCCCATCTCTTTAGTCAAAAACTCCCAGGCAAACTGAATCGCTTCTCGTTTGAAATAATCACCAAAACTAAAATTGCCCAGCATCTCAAAAAATGTGTGATGGCGAGCGGTGTAACCGACATTTTCCAGATCGTTATGTTTTCCACCCGCTCTGACACAGCGTTGTGAGCTGGTCGCGCGCTTATAACTTCTCTTATCAGCCCCTAAAAAACACTCCTTGAACTGAACCATTCCCGCGTTGGTAAACAACAAGGTCTGGTCATTTCCCGGAATTAACGGACTGGAATCTACACGTTGGTGCCCATTTCTCTCAAAATAGGACAAAAATGCCTCGCGTATTTCGCTACTCGTCATGCTCACCTGATATTACTCCCATCAAAGTAATTTTTATTTTAAATATTTATTAATCGAACTGCGGATTTCAACATTTGAAAAACCACGATAGTTCAAAAATCGCTCTAATTTCTGACGTGCTTTAAGTGTAAACTCTCCAGCATGTCGACTCATTTTCTTCTCTGTTGTCTGGTCACACACCTGCTGCCAGCAGATTGACAAAGACTCAAGAGACTCTTCAATCAACGGTTCCGAAATACCACTTTGCGTCAGTTCATACCTTATTCTGGAGAGACCCTGACCTTTAAAATGACGGCTTCGAATAAAAGACTCACAAAATCGGCGGTCACTCAACCAGTTATTTTCAAGAAGAAACGCTAATATGTTGCTGATTTCCCGGGGTTGATAACACTTATGTTTTAATTTGAGCGATAAAGTTTTAACAGAGTATTCTCGCACTCCCAATAAGCGGCAGGCATAGGCAATTCCTCTATTAATCTTCTTGAGATCCTGCTCTGGAATATCAGGATTGTTAGCTGTAGCGTTTATCATCAGGCTATTCTAATCGATAGCCTGCTATTCATCTAGTCACAAATGACCCGCAATTACAAAGGTGGAAATCTGGCGAGCATTGCATCAGCATTAACTAACGCTATCGTAGTTCGTTCTTCTGGAGATATATCCTTATATATGCCGAGTGGCTTAGCAACTGTTCCACGCCATATGACTTCTTTTTTAGCGGGATCAACAATATCGAGTATTAATGTGCCTATCTTTATTTCTCTGACCCTTGTGGTTGATGCATGAGGCCAGTTATAAATATGCGGATGAATACCTGAATAAGGCGGGTAAGAAGGGTAAAAGTGTGGGTAATACCCCCAGGTATTATAAAATTGATCAACATCAACTTTTTTGTCGATTACAACATGGGCCTTCAGTAAAAAGTCCGCGCTATCATTATCAGCCTTAATGAATCCTTTTCGATTTAATATGGTTTCAATGGCATTGATCTGTCTTTTTCGATCCAGCGTTAACGTCTTATTTTCATCCTTAATCCAGGAATAACGCTTGAGCGAACTAAAGTCATAACTGGTATCAAAATCGCTGGTTACATCAGGCGAAGTTGCACATCCTGACATAATGAGAATAAAACCTAGCATTATTGTAGCTGGCAATGACTTAAACAACATAGATGACTCCAAATTTCGCCTCAGACTAAAACAACCTGTTTTCAGAACGGCAGCCGTCTACAAAAGGCTATTCAGCCTGATAATGGTAGCGGTCCCGTAAAATCTATTTTATACCTGGCCAGTCTAACATGAAAAGCCTGAACAGAGACTGAATTCACAAAGGTGAAATATTATCTACGATTGCTACACCTGGTTGGATTCAGCCAGAACAGATGTCAGACAACCGCTAAAACCCAATTAAGTCTTTACTGACATTTTTACCCTCGATCCAGTAATTAAATAGTTTTTCAATACTCTTATTCTGGATTCTCATATTTATCCAGTTTCGCATAAAAACTTCAAAAGCAGGATCTACCCGGCCAATTGGGAATGCCATTGATAAAGGGGGTCTTATTGGTCGGGGAGTAATCACGGTATATTCTGGATACAGTAATGTCCAGGCAGAAGCCGATGCAGCGCCAAATAGCATGGCATCAATATGTTTGTATTCTTCGCGGAAAAACAGGCGAGGAGAAGATATTTCCCAGGCTTTGGTATTTCTGAACCCTCGCTCCAACGCATCTCGGTAAAAAAATGACTCGGGAATACCAACAATCAAATCTTTGCGATCAACGGTTTTTAGCCAGTCAGTAAATTCCGCGCGTCTTTCTTCTTTTACGACAAAAGCTATCGATTGTGTACTATAAGGAATAGTCAGCGTAAATGCTTTCATATTATCGGGAATAACCGGTACACCAGACGTTATATCCAGATAGCCGGATTCCAGCAATGGTGCGGCCTGACTGCGATAAATCTTAACGAATTCAACAGTAACCCCAAGATCGACAGCTAGTAGATTCATTATTTCAATATCAAAGCCCACTAATTTTCCATCATTATTATGAAAAGAATAAGGTAAGTCATCGCGGTAATAACCGACTCGAATAAATCCTCTTTGCTTAATTCGTTTCAATACATCTGGTATCGCATAATTACCTGTTTTTGCCTGTTCTGGCTCTTCAAGTATTCTGGTTTTTACATCGGTAATCAAAAAGTCTCGTTCTACGAATCGATTGTATCCTTCATATTGATGGCTAATTGCATCAAATATATAGCGCAAAGAAAATAAAGATAGTACCGATAAAGTCAAAATAATCAGTAAATAGCGAGCAAAAGATCTCCACTTGAAAGTCAGTTTTTTAATGACGCTGGCAGCAATAATTAATGGCATACAACTCGCAGAAATAACGGACAACAACGCGGCAAAACGGCTCACGGCAAGGTTTTCTGCAACAAGAAACACATCAAACATGCTTTCAGGTACATTAAATATTTCTAATAATCTTGGCATGGCCATTGTGCTGGTACCAAACAGGTGCGGTATACCTGAAGCCAGCAAATTAGAATAATCCGACACCGAAACATAAGTTCCGGTAAACCATGCAGCAAATAACGTAAAGAGTAACGCTAGTAACTTCCCTCCAATAGGTAAGCTATAAATAACTGGTACCGTAATCACGGGTACAAAATTAGCGTCACTATTTTGCTCACTAATTTCCTCGATCAGTTTTTTAGATTTTTCGACAATAATAGGGATCACTGAGAAAAAGCTACCTGTTGCAAATGAAGTGGCCATTGCTGAACCAGACACCCGCATAATCTGTCGGTAAGTAAACGGAGTAATAACCGCTGTGATTGCCGGTAACACCAGAAAGGTCAGTAAAATAACCAGAACTGCTGCGGTCACTATATAAACAATCAAACCATTAACTTGTGATGAGTCAACGGTAGCAGCCGCTCGCATTGCTATACAAAATACACCGATCGGTGCAAATTTCATTACAATGCTACTAACTCTGGCCACCGCAGTCTGTAAGTTACCTAACACCAGTAACGTCCGCTTTTTTCCCTTAAGTCCCATTAATCCAACACCGACAAACAAACTAAAGACAACCACAGAAGGGATAACTGCGTTAGCAAGAGAATGGAACGGGTTAACCGGTATAAACAGCTTTACAAAATCAAATTCAGTACTCGCTTTTATCGTGCTGGCGTTATAAAAATCTGCATTCTTCCAATCAGGAAATGCAATAGGCGATAATAAAATAAAAAACAACATCACTAATAATAAAAGGAACAACACGGATAAGATCTGAAATGAAGCACTACGCGCTTTTTCGGGAGAAAGACTACCCACACCAACAATCAGCGATAATGAAATATAAGGCAAGGCAGGCATTTGTAAAAGCATAATAAAAGCGTCTGCGGTTGCACTGACTAAAAAATAGACATCAGTAGTCGCCATTCCTATAGCAAAGCCAGTAGCCATTGAAATAATAATGACAACGTAACGTGGTATTTTTTTTAAAAACATGAATTCTCTATAATACAGTTAATTTTGAGTCAGCCAGGATAAGTCGATAGACTATCAGACATTACTATCAAGACTAAAAATGACAACAGGGTTCCAGAATTGCCAGATAATCTCGAGTAATTTTATCAAACCGATCGGAATGATAACGCTAAATAACCTGAAAACGAAAACAGCTTTAGACTAGCAGTAATTACTTTAGTTTTGCAAATTGGCCGTTTTTTTTGTATTTTAATACTGCTTCATCATTAATTCATCATATTAATAAATTATATCCAGCTCAGAGGACTCTCCATGAAAACGATTATGACTTTTACTTTCTTTTTTATGATTTCTGCATGTACCAGTATTTCATTAACAGAGAAAGGAGGAAAAGTAAGAGCCATAGAAGCCGCTGATATCGCTCAATGTAAACTGGTTACTACCGCAAAAATTAACAATCAGTCGGGGGTTGGTCCTCAAAGTTGCGCCAAAAATGCAACTATTCTGGTACAAAACCTTGTTGCTGAACTGGGAGGAAATGCCTACATGAAAACATTCAAGCGTTCTACATTATGTGCAATTGGAGGCACGGGGATCAGCTTTAACGTCTATTCCTGCCCCGAGTTACCAGGTAAAACTAACTGATACTACCAATTTGTCTTTTGTTTAGTGAGGTGTGGGTATACTTACGTATTAACAATACGAGCATTAACAGACGACTATTATCAATAGTAATATATACTGGGTTATATACAGTTTGGGTTAGATACAGTTTGGGTTAGATACAGTTTAGATTAGATACAGTCATTTAAATCAGAGCTAAGCCACTACCCCCACAGTCTCTGGCCGCTATAAACAGATACACCTGACCATTGTCAGACCTGAGAATATCAGGTCTGACAATACAAATTTGCAACTACTAGCTAGTCCTTTGCTTTTGCTTTTGTCTTTTCTTTTTTTACAGAATCAGGCTTCGTACTTTTCTGTTCTTCGGTATTTCCATCGCGAGGTAGTAACTTACAACGGATCTGATTTTCAATTTCTTCCGCAATCTCTGGATGTTCAGTAAAAAAGTCTGAAACTTTGGCTTTACCCTGGCCAATTCTGTCTCCTTTATAGCTATACCACGCCCCTGCTTTGTCAACTATGCCCTCTTTCACACCAATATCGACAATTTCCCCCAACCTGGAGGTACCTTTTCCGTATAAAATCTGAAACTCAGTCTGTTTAAAAGGAGGTGCTACTTTATTTTTAACAACTTTAACACGAGTTTCATTGCCTACAATTTCGTCGCCCTGCTTAAC
>JADGFG010000288.1 GCA_016743995.1 Kangiellaceae bacterium
GTATATTACCAGTGACCCGATTGGGCTTGCTGGTGGGGTTAATACTTATGGGTATGTTGGTGGGAACCCTGTTAATGCGACTGATTTTTTTGGATTAATAGCCAGTGCATGTAGGGATGGGAATAATGTATACATTGATTTGCCCATTGAATTTTATGGGAATATGGCTGATACACATAAAGCTGATTATATAGAGGGGATTGAAAGTATTTGGTCTGGAAAACATGGAAAATATAACGTATATATGAATGTAACGGAAGGTAGTGCTAATAGGATTAACGTTCCTGCCGGTGGTGGTCGCTCATTTGTTAGCGGAAATACTTCAGGAGTATGGTATGGCAGGGGAAGCATAGAAGATATACTTAGCGGTCGCTTTCAGAATAAGAGGGGGATGGCCGCACATGAAGCGGGTCATTTGATGGGGTTAGATGATAGGTATAGGGAAAACCCTTATATTGTTGATGACCCATTCAATATTATGGGGAATACTGATATGCTGCCAGATGAAAATAATATTGAAAACATATTGAAAAACAATCCGTGTACTTGTGATGGGACTACTTATTTATGAGATATTTATTGATGTTTTTATGTCTTTTCTCTTTTGGTTCACATGCTGGGACCTGTAAGGAAGTAAAGAATTTTAAAGAGTTTGAAACTCCTTACTTTAAAACCGACGCCATAAAAATTTTGGCTTTATCGAAGTTAAAATCAGGCGTCGACTTTGATGTTTACCAATTGAAAAGTACTTTGTCAAATAAGAATCTATCAACTATTTATATCGGGAATCATCCTAAGAAGGCTAATCAGGATTTAACTAAAAGGCCTGACATAAAGTCTTTTGAGGGCCGAAAAATACTTTGGTGGAAAAAGAACGTTAATGAGCTTTATAGTGCAGAGTATAAAATAAAAATTAGTGATGATGGCTTTCCTATGTATATTCACTTTATGGCAAAAGATTTAAATAGTTTTGACGATGCTATTGTTAGTGAGTTTGTTAAGTGTATTAGGTTTGATAGCAAGTAGAAAAAATCTTTAATTGGTGTTCTAATATTGTCAAAACAAAGATGGCCACAAAAACCGGATACTCTATAACTACTTTAGATATTACGATACGGCGAGTGGGCGGTATATTACCAGTGATCCGATTGGGTTGGCTGGTGGGGTTAATACTTATGGGTATGTTGGTGGGAATCCTGTGAGATATTATGACCCATATGGGTTGGTTGAGTGGACAGGAACGATAGAGGGGATTTCTATTACCGCTCCCGTTGGGGTTGCAACATTCCTTATTAAGCTTAAGTCAGAATGCGTAAAAGGACAAAGAGTAACTGCTAATATAGAAACGCTAGGACCCGCTATTGGAGTTGGTAGCGCTGCGAGTATCGGTGGAAGTGAAATCACAGTTAATGATAACCATGATTACCTCAATCCATATACATTTAATGGTTGGTTTGCGTATAACACAATAGGTATTAGTATTGGTCCTAGTTATGGTGCTTACGGTATTCAGATCGGAGGCAATGGTATGAGTAATAGTCCAACTGGAGCTTATGGAACCGGGCATGGTTTTGGAGGAGGGTATGGTTACGGCATAACCGGTAATCCCGGTGGTGCAGCATTAACCTCCTATAAGTTTGAAAAGTGCGACGAGTCTTGTAAGTAGTTTGTTTTATTTTTACTGTCAGCTGAATACTGCGAAATGAACTTTATGTTTTATAAGGTAAATCGATATGAGAAAAAATTATTCAATGTTATTGCTTTTATTTCTTTTGGGTTGTAGTGGTGGGCCATATGGTGAGCTTGAAAAAGAGTTTAAGGCCAAACAAGAGCTGAATGGGGAAGTAATTGAATCGAATACGATTGTTCTAACTAGTCAAGCTCATAAATCTAGCTATGAGTTAAGAAAAGTTGTTGATACATCACTATCTTCAGGATTTGTGGAAATAAATGTTAACACTTTCGGTTATGATAAAATTCAAATTCCAGTTAGCTCTATATCGGGCTGCGGGAAAACTTGCTTCGGATCTGGCAAATGGCACGCTGACTTATTACTTGGTTCGCAAGGCATAGAAATTAGTTTTGCTAACTCAAACCAAGTTCTAGAATGGTGTTGGTCGAACGATTTACCGATTATTTCTGGCAAGGACAAGAGGGGCTGGTTGAAAAACAAGGTTCCACTTCCAGATAGAGACGGGTATAAGCAAGTGAGCAAGTTTGAGTATTCTGAAAAAATAAAGCAGAGGTGTCAGGGATATTGAGAAGACAATAACAAAAATAAATACCGGACACTCTAATATTTAATATTGTTAATTATTAAACAGCAGAAAAAGATCCACCCAAAGCCCGTTCAGTCATGAGCGGGCTTTTTTAGTTTTAGTGGCGTTTTTAAATCAGTCTGCGGTTAACACCAGGCAGCCATTCATTACCCGCACTTTAACCGCAGTGTTAATGTTAAATCCTGCTTCAATTAACCAGTGACCCTTCAGATGGATTTCACCCACCGGTGAGCGGTGGTTAGGGTGCTGATTGAGCTGATAGCTATGATAAGCCTCACAGACTTTTAGCTGCCGTTGTTTAAATTTAATTTCTGCCTCATGGGTTGATGGCGTATGATTGTTTTTAGTCATGATAACCTCTTTGTCAGGTTGTTGTGATGAGCTGAGTTCGGGTGCTCGAACACCGGGACTCAGCGCCTTGTTTTAGTGGCTAACGGGCCAGGCCTTTAACCATTTGCCTGGTCTGAAAACCTTCAAAAACCTTCAACAGACAGTCAGCCCATGGAAAAACTCGCACAAACCAACGAGCTAATCTCTGTTGATAATGCAGCTGTAACTTGTCAAACTAAATAAAAATAGTCAGGGAAGAATGTTATGGCGATAGCACGAAAGAATATTGTCGATAAGGAAATGCCGGGATTTTATCATTGCACTAATCGCTGTGTTAGAAGAGCCTTTCTATGCGGTATTGATGAGTTGACCGGCTATGATTGCAGTCATCGAAAAAGCTGGCTGGAAAATCGAATGAAGTCATTGTGTAATATTTTCGCTGTTGAAATCTTTGCTTATGCGGTGATGGATAACCACTATCATATTGTACTTTATGTTGACCCCAGAGCCCCGCAGCATTGGTCTGATGAAGAAGTGGCTGAGCGCTGGTTACAGGTATATCCCAGTCGACTGGATAAGCCTGAATATGCGACTCAAAGGGAAATGAAGAAACAGGCGATAATTCATGACCCTGACAGGTTAGCAATATATCGAGAAAGACTGGGTGATTTATCCTGGTATATGAGACGACTAAACGAACCCCTGGCCAAACTCAGCAATCAGGAAGAAAATTGTACCGGACGCTTTTATAAATGCCTTCCATGGCATTTACCCTGCCGGGCCATCGTCGTTCCTCCGATGTTCAAATTCGGTTCCTGACCAATTTGTGGGAGGGCAGGTATTCATCTCAAGCTTTACTCGACGAAGCCGCTGTCTTTTCCTGCATGGCCTATGTTGATTTAAATCCGGTAAGAGCCAGAATTACTGAAAAGCTTGAAGAATCAGACAACACATCCATTAAACAACGAATAAATGAAATACAGACTGAGAATACAGAAACAGAACTAAAGCAGGCTGTAGATTCAGTCGCAGGCAAAGTCAGAGCACATTCTTTGCCAATTAGCCTGAAAGAGTATATTGAATTAGTAGAATGGACCGGAAAAACCATTATTCATTCCAACAAAGCCAGTATCCCACCTCACGTCATCTCTGTACTTGAAAGGCTTAATCTGCAACAGGGCCACTGGTTAAAACACATTGAACATTACGGTAAACACTATTGCCGTGTTGTGGGTCCTATCAATAAGATACGAGAAAAAGCAAAAAGGATAAAAGTTCGTTGCCTTCAGGGCATA
>JADGFG010000064.1 GCA_016743995.1 Kangiellaceae bacterium
AGACAGATCTGGAACAACTCAATAAACAAGCGATTTTTTTCGCTCTCACTGAAATAAGGGAGACTTATAAAAAAAGCAAGGATAACGTGCAGGGTTACGCCCTGGTAGCCCATGAAGTCAGGACACTTGCCGCATACGCACAGTCCTGTACAGAGAATATTCAATCAAAAATTAGTGACATCAAACAGGCCTGCCACTACCTTAATCATGCCGCAGTTTCGGGCAAAAAATCAAAGGTTGCCGCGGGAAACATGGCCAACATGAATGTGTTTGATGGTTCATTTAATCAGCTAATTAGCACAGGTAATCAAACAGCGCCCTGGACAGAAGACACAACAGTTATCGATAAAGATATGAACCTCAGTATTAAGCAGATTAGTGATTTATGTCGTCGAATTGATGAAACAAAAAACGAAACATCTGAAACTATCCAGAAATTAAATCGTTTAACTTCTGAAATAACATCTCTGATTGGCCGATTCAAAATTTGAGATGACCAACCGGAAAAATGATTGCCTGGTCTGATGGTGAACAAATACTTCCCTGTATACCTTTAATTGTTATCAACTAGCAGCACAGGCCAGTCAACATCCCATCATCACTGTTTTGGTGGAAAATGAGCTAATATGCTATTGACTACCAGAGAAATAAGTTCATCCATTTGTTCTGCACTGCTAGTGGAAGGTAATTTCTTACTTCCCAGACCTCGCCAGATTAACTTATTGTTTTTCGAGTTAATAATATCAATAACCAGCGTTCCTTTTTGATACGTTTTTGCTACAGTCTGAGTTGAAGACATCCCTATATTCATGCCACGATGACCATAACTACCATGCCAGCCCCATCCCGGACCAAAACCTGAATAAGTATTGTAGGTATCAAAATCCACTTTATCCTGAGT
The DNA here is from genome assembly GCA_016743995.1 of Kangiellaceae bacterium. Lineage (GTDB taxonomy): Bacteria > Pseudomonadota > Gammaproteobacteria > Enterobacterales > Kangiellaceae > Aliikangiella. Next base: position 902 of record JADGFG010000064.1, read on the forward strand.
CGTTACACTATAATTTACAATAAAGTCAGACTGAGGAGATTGTTTATTAAACCCTTGTAATGCCAGTTGCTTGTCAATAGCACCTTTTATCCTGGCATCCATAATTGGATTAACAATTCTGGCATCGGAACTCTTCACTTTTGATTCCGCCGGATGCCACCGGTAAGTTTTTAACGATGAAAAGGCCTGATCTTTGTCATAATCAGTACTAACTGACACACTTGAACAGGCAGTCATTAAGCCTAAACAAACCCAGACAGCCAGAATATTTCTTATTCTCATAACAAACTCCGTATTTATTATCATTCACATAAAATTAATTTAGATGGAATTATACTTGATTAATTACTTTTTTTAAAACTCAACTCGCTAAATCACGCCGTCTTTTTATTTATTCAGGAGGACTGAACCTTCTTTAAACTATCAGCCAGCATTCTTCCCCATTTACGAAAAATCATTCTCATATCGCTGATGTTCTGAACCCTGGTATTTCTGCGCCACATTTTGTGAGCAAATTTCTTATCCATCACCTCAGCGAGTACTCTATTAGTTCCTCCATCAGCAAATGTCGCCATAATAGTTATCGAGCCAGAAGTTTCAGTATAAGTATCACCTCTAGACCTGCTGGTAGCTCTGGATTTCTCTATAGGTGCCGTTAAAAAAATATCGACAATAGCAGGCACAATAATCAGGGTACTGGAATCAATTGTTTCAACAACTCTTAAGCCCTCTTTGACCAGAGTCTGCTGCATTAATTGCGCGTATTCCTTTCTCATCAATTCGATATCCTTCTCTGGGATTACCCAGCTCTCACGCAGGTGACCTGCTGATCGTCGGTAATTTTCAGGGGTTGCATCTTTCGCTTCATCCGTCACTTTTAGTGTACGAAAATAAATCTTGTCATATTTCTTCCAGTCTACCGCAGGGCGAATATAAACAATATTTGCTTTTGAGTCTTTTTGCAGGAGCAATCCATTGTCCAGCTTTTCAGGTAGTTCTGGCTCTTTTGCCTGTGACTCTTTTGTCTGAATAATCCCCCCCGCACTAAAACAAAGCAGGATTACCGATAAAATCAGATTTCTTGTAAAAACACGTTTTAAACGACAATTAAAGTTCATCATTCCCTCTCAGATATTACTCATAAAAATTGCAAATCAAACTTCTGTCAGGGCTGTGGTCGCGAAACGGATCTGTTGCCCCGGTTAAACAATTAAACAGGAATAAAAAGCGACCAATGCAACTAAAGAGTGACTAAATTACGTTACTTCGTCAAGTTGTAATTTTTGAGTATATTTTAAACACCTTGTCATCGCACAAAGCTACGACCATCAGTCAGTATTATCTCTAATGGTTTACTCAGCTTACTTAAGTTAATTTAGCGAGAATAAGAGTGATTCTTAGCTTTTTGAAGTTTAAAAGATTATGATTAGGTAATTTTTCAGTCACATGAATGACAAGGTTCCCGAATGACCAGATATCGTCTATTACTTAGCAGCCTGCTACTTGTTTCCAGCGCCTGCATAAGCTCTGATAAAAATGTAAAATCATCAAAAAGTAAGGATGACAAATGTAACCAGGTTGTGGGTTTAATTGCAGAGCACAAAACCGGTTTCAAAGAGTTACGTAATAAACTTAAAAATCACAAATATGCTGATATATGGAGTGCCAAAAGAAACCTGGTAGGCAAAGATTGCCAGATATTACGCTGGAATAATAATAAATACAGTTACACCTGCAATGTACTCTCTCCAAGCGAAAATACAGCGATGCAGCGTTATCAGGATGCAAAAAGCAGAATTGAAAGCTGTCTTGGTGACGGATGGGCTCTGGAAGAACGCACAGCTCACGGGCGTAAAGGCAAAGTCGCTATCTATGCCAGCAAAACGGATAAAACAGTTGTTGCTACTCATATTTTCGAAACCAGCGGTATATTCAGAAAAGAGTGGACTAATTATATTTTTATTGGTGATAGAAAAACACTAAAATAGACGGAATTACCAGGCTGAGCCGGCCTGAATATACCAGACAGTATCTTCAGGCCCATAAGCCACATCAATACCAGCACTAAAACCGTAACGTCTGGCTAGCAGATATCGAAACCCCAGGCCATGGGATACCAGACTCCCATTTTCTTTAAGTGCCTGCATACTATTTCCCGTTCTACCAGCCCCCAGAAACCCCAACACACTCCAACGCGTATCAAGCTCATAGATTAACTCCAGTTCTGACGCAACCACATAGGCCCCCTGGTATCGACCTGTTGGTACGCCTCTCAGTTTTAATCCAGGCAGAGCAAACGGTGGAAGCAAACTGTTGGTATTTGCTACTTCTGACGCTACTCTTAAACCAGCTCTTATATCTTGCGATAACCGCCAATAATTTAAGCCTGAAAATGAAGTCAGTTCATACTCAATATCACTACCGATTGTTTCGTTATACATGACATAATCAATTTTATATTGATAACCCAGCGTGGGGCTGAATACGTTGTCTCGAGAGTCATATTCAAAAGCTAAACCAAGGCCAGATGTTCTAACACGGGCGGTAAGCAAGGTTCGTATTATTTCTTCAAACTTCTCCTGCCATTCAGGCGGAATAAAACCACTCCCAATATCCCCAATATGGGTGGGCTGGATTTCAGCATCAATGTAACGTTGAACCAATCCCAGATACAGGCGGGTTTTCGGGAGCTGGAATACTAATCGTTGAAATAATCCGTTGGCTCGCGTATTTAACTCAATCGGCTTATTCATGGTGATATTACCAAAACCAAAAAAATTCAGGTTAATGTCACCGTGCCCGGCACCTGCAAGATAGCGAATTTTCCCCCGATTAAAAAACCCCATATGACCACCACCAGCAAACCAGGAGTCATTACCTGTTTTGGCCAGAGCAGCAACGGAAACACTGGGGGGTAAAAGGTGGCTCGCTGCATTCTCAGAAGTCAGCATGGTTTTTTTACGAACCGCCGCTTCTTCTTCTGTTTCATGAAAAAAAAGCCCCAGACCACCCAGACCACCTTCCAGCGCAGGATCAGTAATAATAATTGGAACAGGCAAAAAACCATAAGCATTTTCGGCCAGATAAGTTGACGCATCAAATCGGCCATCTAACGGATCAATAAATTGAGATATCGGTGTTTCAGCTGAAACAAATGTAGCAACTACAAAAAATAAAACCGTTATTCTGGTAATCAATTTCAATCCGCTCAGTCCGCAGTTTTTTAAATTAACGTTTTACAGCAGTCACTTCTTCCAGCACCGCGCCAACAGCGCCTGAGGGCATTTTAATATCAAGATATGACGCAAGTGTCGGTGCAATATCGACGGTTTCAACATAACGCCCAACAACTTGTGCTGATACTCTGTGACCCGCAAAAAAAACAGGAACGTAAGTATCGTAGGACCAGGGAGAACCATGAATTGCGGTTACACCATCCAGCCCCATTTTTGCAGCCTCATCCGTTGAATGCAAAAACCAGTATTGATCAGGAACCAGGTGAATAGCACCAGAACGTTCTGGATGAAAATTACGTCTAATCTGACGCTGCATAACTGAGTTTACAAATTGACCTGTTAATAATTGTGAACTCGTCATCGCATAATAAATTCCCGGCAATTTAATAACTTCTGATGCAATAAAATTTTCGACCTCAGCAGGCTTTTTGTTTATCTGCCTGATCGCTTTGTAATTCAGATAGAAATAAGGATGGCTATGTGAAAGTATCAGATCGTCTCGTCCATATTTATTTTTTAATGCAATCGTTAACGGGTTATCCGTTTTAAAATAATCAAAAGCAAAACGACCAACACTCATTCCCAGCGTACGTACATACTCAGGCGCCTCGGGAGCTCCATGATCTGAAGATAGCACAATTAATATATTTTCCAGACCCATTTTTTTATCCAGAAACTTAAAAAATGAAGCCAGTATTCGGTCAAGCCGATACAAATTATCTTCACTTTCAAGACTCGAAGGTCCAAACATATGCCCTACATAATCTGTCGCAGAAAAACTGACTGCCAGATAATCAGTAAATTCGCCAGCACCAGGTTTTTCGTTCTGAATAAGCAGCTTTGTGAATTCCAGGGTAAGTTCATCAACCGCCGGGGTAAGACCAACGAGCAAATTGAGATATTTATCATCGCCATAATTGTGTGGAAAAGTGCGGCCTAACGATTTAAAGTCAGCCTCATAGGGTCTGTCATCAATTGCTTTAGCAATATAAGTTTCCTTTGGTCTAATCAACCCCCACTGCTTACCACGAAAACGTTCCGCAGGTGTCGATGCATTCCAGTCACTCACCCATTTCGGGTATTGCTCATAATAATAACTACTGGTTACGAACTTTCCATCAGATTTTGAATACCAGAATGCTTTACCGGCATGTCCACCAGGTAATATAGCGCCTCGGTCTTTGCCTGAAATACTGAAAACCCGTGACTTCCCCGCATTGGACAAGACAAGCTCATCACCAATAGTACTCGATAACAGGTTTCTGGGTGATACGCCTGCATGCTTTTTTATTTTTTTGTTCAGAATGTGATGTTTTTCGTCTTCCGTATTATAAACATACTGCCCTGTTTTTGAATTAATCCAGTCATTTGCAACGATTCCATGACGAGAAGGATCGGCTCCAGTCACTAATGTCGCATGCCCCACAGCCGTCTCAGTATTTGCATGGCCGTAGTGCGCATTTTTATAATAAGTTCCCTGTTCAAGTAGATAACGAAAACCACCAAGCGGTAAAGATTGCTGAACCCTTAACGGTAAATCACCTCTTAACTGGTCAACTGTAATCTGAACAACCAGCTTCGGTTTATTAATTTTATTTTTATTATCGGCAAGTGATTTTGAAACAGCAGATAGTGAACTTAAAGCAGATAAAATCAGCACTATGACTTTTAACACAATATTGGCTTTTTTATTGATGTTTTTTTTATTGATGCCTTTTCCTGGAAATCGCTCATTGAAGACATTATTTTCTAAATAACAAACAGGGGTCTTCATCACGTTAATAAAAAACAAAGAAGAACAATGTGATAAGTTCGAAATTTCAAATCTCATTAAAAAGCCCTTTATATTTTTTTAAGCTATTTGCTTGCATTAAAATTTAGTCAAAAGGTCAGTCAAGCATCGTTCTTTGTAGACACCGGTTTTCTTACAACCAAACTCTCAGAAAATGCAGGATATGAGCACTGGACTTTTTGAACTTCAGGCTAACAGAGTAATTCAGAAAGAAATTTTAAACCCATAATTTCTGGCTAAGCCATCCACTCAATCGCATCGGAATATTCATCAAATTGAAAGTGTCGGATTTCTGCTTTTATAAAATGACTTACAAATAACGGCAGTAAATCAGCTATTTTTGCATCAGTCACCAGAGCTACTTTTTCAATAACACGGTGATGTTCTTTGATAAACCTGAAATGCTCAATGACATCAGTTAATTTATCCCAACCAGGAAATTCTCGAGTTTTAATCAATAAACCATTCAGCTTTCCCTGCTGTTCAATTTGAGGCTCTACACTGTTAGATATTTTTTCAAAATCAACTTTTGAAAGCGCTTCAAGCGGCTCAACAATGCAAATGTTCTTTTCTTTATTGACAGAAACAACGACCATAAAAACCTCCGGACTTCATTACTAGCGTTATGAATTATTCGCTGACTCGAATGTCGAAATTAAAACCAGACAACTCGCCAATATTAATTAACAAAATTGCTCCTGGTTTACGTCATAACTCCAATACGTGGTTCCCTGACATTTGGTTTCCCACTATTTCTCTTATTATGATTAGGATTAATCAGCTTAACTTTCCTGGCAATCAGCCCACGCTTGTCCGGTTGACATTCAAACTCAACCGTAGCACCAACTTTGAGATATTGACAATTAATAAGGTCGGCTTTTCGCACAAATATGTCTGGTCCACCGCCATTATCAAGAAATCCAAAATCTTTATCTTTTAGCCACTTTTTTACAGTTGTTTGCAAGGTTTACCTCAATTTTTAAATAAAAGGAAGTACGAAAAAACAGTTATGCCTGGCCACCTTCACAAATGATAACTAAACTAACCTGTTGAAATACAGATACTCTGAGTGCTTAACTCAGTCCCTCCGACAGGAGACAGGGCCACACTAAATAACCGGCTAACAAAAAACAGCCGAATAACAAAACCGTTCAAAACATGATTGAATATGTTTTACTTTGAAAAATACACATCCTCTAAAAAGAACAGACTCTATGAACCGTTAATAACTTTTAACTCGGTTCATAGATTAATCAGGACAAATATTAATAACAACACCATTATAGGCTAATAAGAATCGTATCTCCAGAAGATAAGCTTTGATTTAAATTATATTTTTTAGCATTTTCCGAAAATACGACTTTTATCAGAGCTTTCATTAAATAGCGGAATATCGTAAATCATAGTTTACTTTTATATTAATCATTCAATTATTGACTGATTAAAATAACCACAGGCATTATTACGCCTGCCCATCTTGCTTTAGATAAATCTTTTAGCATTCTTCAGTGATAGATAGACGGATAAGCCGTGCGATTAAGCAAATGTGATGAAACGGCTAAAAGTTCGGTTTCCCGGCTGGTAGAATCATGAATATCAGTTTCAACATAGTCGTTTTTGCAGGTAATCGCCACTTTTTTGCTATCAGGAGATATTGCAAATCTCTGAGGGCTCATTTCAAGACCATGGAGCTCAGAACCCGTGAACTCTACTTGTCCACAGTCTTGTTCTGAGGTATCGGTCAAACTATAATCCCATGCATCATAAATCGATAATGATCCGGTTAACTGATCACCAACAACAAGATGTTTACCATTTTGACTGTATAGTGGTACCACGTAACCACGATAAGCACTACTGATAATCTGTTCTAAATGAGCTTTTCGCCAATCCCATATTTTAACAATCCCACCATTATATCCCGCTGCAATATGATGGCCATCTGCAGACCAGGCAATATTGTAGATTACGTTTGACCAGGTATCGTTAAAACCGGTCACAGTTTTATTAACCGTAAAAATCGCTTTGATCTTTTGCTGGCTTCTATCATAAATGAGTAGTTCCTGGTCAGGATAACCAATCACATAAGCACTTAACCTGTTGTCTGTCGCAGTGGCTCTGGCAAGAATATAGTTCAGATTAACATTGGTTTTACCAGCACTTTCTGGTCGTAAAGAATCAGCATTTAGCAGCCGGCTTATTGCCATCAACTCCTGATATTTTTCTTCATTTTTATCAGCTTTTGACTCTCCTTTAATGCAAACCGGAGTGTTTTCAGTATTGCCAGAGACATCAAACCGGCAAAGTGAATTATTCCGATCAACCTCAGATATTTTAACTTTAACACCATAAAGAGAACGATCATTATTTGAAAAATGAACCGCAACAACTCCTCCTGAAGAGGGAAAATAAAAATGCCTGAGAACTGATTTAGACGCGCTTTGCTGATCATACACAATCACTTCAGCATTACCTTTTGCAGTCAGATGATTAGAAGGAAAACCAACCGCAATACTTTTTCCATCATGTGAATAGCTAATAGAAGTTGGTGTATGCAACCTCAGGAAAAAACAAAAAACACTTATTATTAGAACCAGCGCCGTGCGCAACAGGTTTTTTGCAGTTAATTTCACAGAAAAAAAAACATCATGTGCTTTTCCGACATTCCACCAATTCTTCCAACATCAGATTGATTTATAATTAAGTATTGTAAACCGTAAGTATTTACCTATGCAGGTTAATCGAAAACATCGAACAATAAAATACCATCGAGTCACATAATTATTCCGTAACGTCTAAATGAGTCAGTTTTTTTCTATTAGTGTGATGTAGCTTCAATAAAAAAATCGGCTGGAAAGCACATAAATAATTTCAGCTACAAAATTGACAACGGGAACAAAAAGGTCCAACCAGTAATATTCATTATCGCTCACCAATAAGAAATAAATATAATTTATACCCTGGGTATACGTCTAATTTAATTTAAAACGAGATACCATTTCCTGTAGTTGTAAAGCCAGTTTATCCATATCACCAGCCGACTCAGATGTTTGAGCAATGGTGCCAGCATTTTGCTCACTATAATCTCTCACCTTGATAATGCTCTGGTTAATGTCTTCTGATACCGCACTTTGCTCTTCAGCAGCACCAGCAATCTGAGTATTCATATCACTAATCAAACTGATTGACGCAGTGATAGCATGTAACGCATCTCCAGCTTCCGATGCTCGGCCCACACTGGTTTCTGCTCTTTCTCTACCAATACTCATTACGCTAACGGCACTTTTTGCACCTGCCTGCAATCGCTCGATTAAGGCCTGAATTTCTTCTGTTGAAGTTTGAGTTCTTTGTGCGAGAGTACGCACTTCATCTGCAACAACCGCAAAACCTCTACCTTGCTCTCCAGCTCTGGCTGCTTCAATAGCGGCATTAAGTGCCAGCAGGTTTGTCTGATCAGCGATCCCTCGAATAACATCCAGAATGCTACCAATATTCATTGTTTCCTGTTCTAGTTCCTGAAGTTTTGCCGAAGTCTCATCTACGGCTTTTGCCAGCTCGTTAATCGTCAATACCGTATTTTGAACCACTTCAGAGCCACCACTGGACTGTTGATTGGCATCCATTGCAGCACTTGCCGCCTGCAGTGCATTTTGCGCAACTTCCTGCACTGAAGCCGTCATCTGATTAATTGCAACGGCAACCTGATCCGTTTCAGCCAGCTGAGACTGTGTTCCTTTATGAGTTTGATCGGTTAATTTATTTAATCGATTGGCATGTCCGGTCATATCATTTGCCGCGCCATTGATTGAACCAATCATTTCACGCAAACCATCAGCGGTATCATGCAGGGCTTCTAACAATTGAGCGGTTTCGTCATGTCCTTTGACATGAATATCAACAGTCAGGTCACCTTTAGCAAGATGATGAGCGACATCGACAGCTCGCGTCAAAGGAATGGTAATAGAGCGTGTTATATAATATGAAAATGCGACGCCAATAATCAGAGCAACAACGGTAATACTCAGTAACCTTAGAACACTGCTATCCTGTACTGAGTTCAATTCTGGCCCCAGAATATTTTGTTCTTTCTGCACTGACTCTAACAGGTTACTCACCGACACTGCGATTTGTTGTTCGATAGGATTTAATTTTTCTCGCAATAATTTTTCTCGCGCAACCACCACTTTGTGAACATCTTTTAATGCTTTAGTGAACCCTTTGTGTCCTGCAAGATAAATCCGCAATACATCTATCCGCTCTTTGGAATACATCTGCATCTCAAGATCATCAGCCTTTGATTCCAGATCAACCATTAATTTTAATGCGCTTTTATAATCTTTATCATGAAAGTTATTGAGATATTGCGCTGCTAACAAGCGAGCACTCAATAATTTTTCCTGAACTCTGGCGGTAAAAAATAAAACCACATTATCATCATCATCATAGGATGATTTCATTAGTTTACTCATCGCCAGACTCATTTTTTTTCCGTCTGGAATAAGTTGTTTCTCTTTAATTTGTCGAGAACTGGCAATCAACTGAGTGATTTTTGCAAAACTGGCTTCATATTGAGCAAGCGACTGTAAACTATTGCTGGTTAACTCAGCCCTTTCTTCTGAAGTCATTACTTGCTGAGCCTGCTCCAGTATTCCTCTGGTATTTGTAATATTTGTATTGACAGCTTTAAGTGTTTTATCGCTGGGTGAAATCAGATAGTCTTTAACATTCATTCGTACGGACAACATACTGGCTTGCAGTCGACCAGCCAGATTAGTATCTCGCGCAATTCCCTGATAGGCATTAAACCCATTACCGGAAGCTTCCAGTCCGATATAACCGGATACTGCAGCAAATACCAGCAATAGCATAATAAAGCCAAATCCAAGACCCATTTTGGCCCCTAACTTCAAGCGCATAAACATAAAACCCCCAACATACGACAAAATACCGTTCGAAAACGACTGTTCAGCCTGGTTAACTGACTGTCGATTCATTGACTCACTCCCCACAATAGCGATAACCCGTCCTCTGTATGTTGTTTCTGCATTATTTTTATAGAAGCACACATAACAAAAGTCTAACGCTTCCGATAATCCTGACCCAATCAGTCAAAATATCAGGAAACCTGAAAAACTATCAAAAATCAAAGTCGTGCACATTTAATTTAGTAGAAAAATCAAGATTTTTAAAGCTCCACTCAATTAATTTTATATTGATTTTGTGATATTGCAGTCTAAAATTAATACAAGTTCAACAAGTTCTTCGCCTGATTAAAGAAAGCACGCAACAAAATTGCTTTTCGAACAGGCACAATAATCGAAAATAACCGTGATTATTTAAAATGCAGCTCATTTCCTGAAATGATGGGGATCCTTTAAATAATAGCCTTACTTTCTGTTTGTCCGGACTTCAAACTATTTATCCTGATAACGGCTAATCAGTTTTTTTACTTCCGGCGAGGAAGGGGCAATTTTTGAAAGTTGTGAAACATAACTGGCTGCCTCTATCAAATTACCATTTTTTTCCATAAAATTAATTAATGCAAAGAGCATATCGACCTGGTTTGGCCAACGTTCAACGCCGGTCTTAAGCGCTTTGATAGCTTTTTGAAGCTGATTCTGGCTTTCCAACGCTACAGCATAAACGTAAGTGTAACGTGGCTGCTTCCCCTCTGTAATGGTTGCTAAATGCAAATGTTTTAAAGCTTGTTTATAATTTCTGTTACGAATGTAATGAAGCCCCAGCGAATGTTGTGCCATAGCGCTATCAGGAGCCAGGTTTACCGCTTTGAGCAGTTGCTGGCGAGCCATTTTCTCATTACCCTGTGAACGATATAAATCAGCAATATTAACCCTTGCTGGAATATAAGCAGGCTCTATCTCCAGTGCTTTTTTATAATAAAATTCAACTTGCTCAAAGTTTTGAAAATAGGCTTCCAGCGTTGCCAGGCTAGCCAGAGTAGCAGGTGAATCAGCGCTATACATCAGAGTTTCCCGATAAGAATTGATTACTGGCAACAATTGTGTCTGCTCCGAGTCGGGCAATCGATTAATCACAGATGCCAGCACTCGACCGATTTCAGCTCTCACAGCCAGGTTTTCCTCATTCAAAACCGGTAACAATAATTTCAGTTTTACCTGTGGCGGCATATTCTGTAATCCAGTGACCGCACTCCGCCTTATTAATGGATTCTCGCTGGTCAGTTTCTGAGCAATCAATTCAGCCGAAGCTCTTGATGGCATAGCCGCCAGATTCGAAATCAATGTGGCCTGCTTTATAATATTTGAGTCAGGTTGACTGATAAATGACTCAATTTTTCTGACAACAAGCGGATCCATCTGTTGAGATGTCTGATTAATTTCATTCCACTGCTCACGATAATTTTTTTGAGTCTGTTTTCTATGAATTAGTTGCTGGTCCAGTTTTTTCTTGCGTTTTTGATGAAAAAACTGCTGACTTTTTACTGCCCATTGATTGTCTTTCGTCTGGTGGCAACTAGTGCAAGCATCAGGAGATTCGGACCGGGCAGATAAATCAGGCGCAGGAATTGAAAAGCTGTGATCCCGTCTGGCATCAACGCCCATATAAGTTTTCTGAGGCATATGACAATTTACACATTGAGCTCCCTCGCTATTCTTTTGGTGACCATGATGCACTTCAGTATCAAAACTGGCTGATTGATGGCATTGAAAGCATAGCGCATTACCTTCTGCTCGTAACTTACCGGTATGTGAATTATGGCAATTCCCGCAAGTCACCCCTTTGTCATGCATTTTGCTCTGCATAAAAGAGCCCATAACAAAAACTTCGTCTTTAATCTGCCCATCAACATGATAAAGTCGCTCATCGAGCGTTTGTAACTGAAACTGATCATGATATTGTTTGCCATGTTGGGTTTTAGTTAACCCACTTCTTCTGGAATGACAGCCACCACAAGTATTCAGCGTATTATTTTTTATCTGCTTAATGAGCTTTGCAGCAGTGGCAGAATTTGGCATTACTTCAGAATCAGAATTACCGGAAAGATCAGGATAATAAATCTCAGCAGTATCCTTTTCTTCTGTATGCTTCCATTGAGCAACTAACGGTAATTGAACAATAAAGCCAGTATTCTCCGGGTTATACTTTCCTGATTTTAGCAAATCAATATGTTGGCTGGCGGGTCCATGACAAGCTTCACAAGCAACATTAATTTCCGAAAAATGAGTCGAGTAACTGTTATCTGCTAAATTATAATGCTTTGTAACATTGGTACTATGACAATCAGCACACCGATTATTCCAGTTCTGATAATGACGCGTCCAGAAAAACGGGTCATTAAAGGATATTTCTTCCTTTTCTCTCAAATGAAACCATCTCTGCCCCCCTTCTTGCTGATTACGACTATCCCAGGCAATATTGAACGCCTGAATATGACCCTTCTCAGTTTCTATCAGATATTGCTGTAGAGGATAATGGCCAAACGTATAACTAATTTTAAACGTTTTCATTTTTTCTGGCGCAACCGCTGTAGTCACCCAGTAACCATCTTCGTTTTTAAAGAAATGAGTATCTATACCATTAAATTTTAACTTTACATTATCAAAATTACCAACAACAGCGTTATCATCTGCTTTCAGCATTGATTGATAATGGTCAGAAGCAGACCAGTCTTTGAACTGTTCTCGGTGACAGTTTTTACACTGTTGAGAACCAACAAATGAATCTTTTTTTGCCTGGGACTGATTGATAACGTGACCAGCAGATACAACTTCAGTAGATGCCATTCCAGATGATGCCATAGAAATACCAGAGAAATGGCAACTCAACAACAGGACATATGCTGCGTTGACTAAAAACACCCTGCTTTCTTGAAATTTGCTGTTGATTTTGATACTGACTTTAGTATTCATTAATTCTTATTTTTTCCAATAGGATAATAATACAGACTTTCGCTTTATTAACGGAGTCAGACTTTGCTGGAGAATCAGGGATTAAGCCTGATATCTATCTTGTCTGGTTTAAACCACAACCTGAACTTAAGCCGTTTTAACCAGTTTTTGCTAAGTTCAGCCGTTATTTTCAGAAAATCAGACTGGCTTTCTGGTTCAACATTAAAATAAGCAGCCTGCATTAAACTTTTTACCAATCGATTTAGCTCGGGGTTATCAAAAGTACCCGCATAAGTAGCTAGCCCCCACTTTACATGCAGGGGATTATACGGAATTTTTTGCGCCTGTGTTGCGTTCAGTAACAAATTACCTTCCCCGGCCTCCTTTTTACTAATGGTAGAAAAATGATCCAGCCAATAATATAACCAACGGCACGCAATCACCCAGTTTTTATCTCTGATACTCTGGTTGTATTTTCGAAGTACATTTTTCTCAGTTAACTCAGTAGATAAAGTAACCTTTCGCTGATAACGTTGGATTAACCGGTAAATATAAATGGTAATAGTAAACAAGAAAACGACCAGAAGTAAAAAAACTGCGTTATTAATTGCATTAAAACCAGAAGAACCGAACTCCCCTTCAACAACCGGATCATTCGGTGATAACAATAATCCAGGTATAGTGACTGTTTTAAATTCATGATTTCCAGTATCCCACCAGTTCAAGCGAATTTCAGGAATGATAAACTCGCCTTCTTTTTCTACAGAGAAATCAATCGTATCAACACGGACCGCACGATTTTCGCCACGATGAGAAATGTTCTCAAATTTCGGTGGATGATAATAAGCGGCCAGATACTCTGGTGATTCAAACTTTACAGGCGTCAGCATCATCGGCAACACGCCTTGTGCTGTTTGTGTGATTTTCATTCGCAAAGATTCACCTTGTTTTGAATGAAAATCCAATGGCTCCCACGTTCGTTCAAGCTCAAAGTTTTCTGCAGCAAGCCAGCGTTCAGTTAATGAGATCCCATCAGGCACTTCAACCTTAAAATCAATCGCTGAAGTCTGTATTGTTCCAGAAATATTCCCCGATTTTTCATGATTTACCTTTAACATTACAGCCAACGGCGGAATCGTGATAACGCCAGCTTTCTGTGGAAAAAGAGAAATTCGCCACCGCTGAATTGTCCAGCTTATGTCATTTTCATTAAACGAACTATTCTCCGCAAATTGCTCTCTTTGAGTCACAATGACATCAGCAATTTCAGGTAATCTGATGGTTGTTCCTCCTGCAAACCAACGGTTACTCTTTAACTCTATCACCAGCGTAATTTCCTGGCGAACCACTAACTGACCTTTATTTTCGAGATAAGTGTTAACAAATAACTCATTGCCATTAATCAGATCATCCAGCGTAATGCTTTTAACACCAACAGGAATTAACAGTACGGATAAAATAATACAAAATAACAACGACTTAACGTTCATCAGCGTCACCCTCTGACGTTTGATTGACAACGCCACTCTTCCCGCTTTTTTTCTTACTCTCCTGTTGTCGCTTCGACTCTTGTAAATAAAACCGGGCACTCAGAAACCGAGAAGGATCTGGCTCTACATTACGCATCCACTGCTCACGCAAGTCAGAATTATGTAATAGCTCATCTGCAGAGTATTGAGTGCCTTTCTTTTTACCAAAACGCTTTCTTTCGGCACCTTCTGCACGCTCCTCCATTTCTTTGTTATTATTGTCAGCCTCACCGCCAGAACCGGGATCATCTTGCTGAGCAGCACTCTGCCGATTAATTTCATCAACCAGCAATTGAACTATCTTTCTATTCTCAACAGCAGCCGGATAGTTACTATTTTTAGTGAGCAATCTGTCATAAACTTTTAACGCAGGTAAATACCGTTGAGCATGAGCTAATGCATTCGCCTGATTAAACAATGCTGTTTCACCAGAAATTCTGGAAAAATATTCTGCGGCCAGTGTAAAATCTTCTGCCATATAATAAGCAGTTGCCTTCCAGTTCAGATTTTCAAAATGCTCAGCAGATTTTTTATAGTTTTTTCTCTCGAAATACCACTTCCCCTGCTGTTCAGGGGTAAGCCATAAATCCATAAAACTGACGGCAGAAACCGGAGGGGAATAGCTTAAATGAGTCATGAACAATAAAACACTCCATTTTAATGTCCAGCCTTTTCGAAACCAGGGAAGCAACAAAAACAGACAAATAAATACCAGATAATATCCGGCATCCTGCCAGGGTGTCTGACTATCCTCTGCAAGCACCATATTTCTTTTTATACGCCTGCTAATTAACAACATATCCGAATTATCGTAAGTCAGCTCTACAAACTCTCCCGCAGAATGTCCGGCCAGCTTTTCCAGCCCTGCTCTATCAAGCGGCGCAATGCCAGACAATTCAGAGTCTCCATTTGCGGACTGCCGTTGATTATCTTCTCTTATCTGAGTAACGTCCAGCCCCACGCCAACAATAAATAATTGATAATGATGTTTAGCAAAAAAACGATCAAACTCAGAAATCGTTTTATCACTCACTCCATCGGTCAGCAATAAAATATTAATCGAGCCAGAATCATCAGGCTGATTATCCACAATCAAAGGCAGTATATTTTCTGCCACTTTTCCGGGAAGCGGCATAATATCGGTTGATATGGCATTCAGGTAATTCATTAATATGGCCGCATCATTAGTCGGCGGTAAAACGGCATGCGCACTACCAGAGTAAACCAGCAACCCATGAACACCAGATTGACGAATAGACAAAAAGTCCATAATTTTCTGTTTTGCTCTTTCCAGCCGACTGGGCTTCACATCACTGCTTTTCATTGATGCAGATACGTCCAGCGCAATATAAACAATGCTTTTATCCTCTTCCAATGGCGAAATTTGCTGAGTCCAGCTGGGCCCCATCACAATCAGTGTTGCCACAATGATAAGCACAGCAAACAGCGTTAGTGGCGAAAATAGTTTTTTTTCATCTCCAGACAAATGTAAAACGGCTAAAAGATGAGGCGCAAGGATATTTTTCCAGCGCTGCTTTCTGTTTTGTTTTTTATACTGATACAGCCATAAAAAAACAAAAGGCAAAATCAATAAGACAGCCCACGGTCTTAAAAAGTGAAACGTTTGCCAGCTAAATGCTAGAAGCAAATCAAGCATATTTTATTCCTTTATCTTTCTCCCTTTTGTTTTTCTCGCCTATATCTTTTCCAGCTTGTTCCTGCCCAGGGCCAGCTTTCCCTGCGCTATCTCCCATTAGATAACTATCAGGTGAAAACTGACTATCAGATGGTAACTGGCTACCAGATAAAGCCTCCCCTCCCTTTCGGACATACGCAAGATTCGTCAGAAAATAAGTCAGATGTAAAAGTAATAAAAGAATAATCAGATAAAAATGAAGGCTACTTCGAGGCTGAAAGATCAGGGTTTCAAATAACTCAGGCTCCAGCTCAGAGATAGCGTGATAAATCCCACTAAGTTCCTGAGGATTAAATGCATGATAAAAACTGCCTCCGGTCAGTTCTGCAACTCTCTTAAGGGTATTTTCATCAATCGCTTCCTCACCGACACTGGCAGGATCACCAATGGCAATACAATAAATTTTAATATTATACGCCTGAGCAATTCTGGCAGCTTCAATCGGCGGCACTTTACTCCCGGTGTCATTACCATCAGTAAGAACAATTAAAGTTTTATTTTTTACTTCAGATTTCTCAAAGTGCTTTATTGCCAAGCCTATCGCATCTCCAATAACAGTACTCTGTCCGGCCATTGCAACTTCTGTTTCATTTAATAGAGCTAACCAGGTAGTATGATCTTCGGTAAATGGAACTTGCAAATAAGGGGCATCCCCAAAAACAATTAGTCCCAGACGATCGTGATTCCTGTTTCTGGAAAAATCGGTAAGTACCAATTTCACAGCGGTTAATCGATCGACATTATTTTCAACCTGTTTTATCTCCTCAACAACATCCAGTTGCTTACTCAACATGACAAAATCTTTTGTCGCCATAGAACCAGAAAGGTCAACAGCAACCATCAAATCTCTGGCAGACCTGTTTTTTACAATCGGCTCACCAACCCATTCTGGCCTGGCAGAAGCGGTAACCAGCAATACCCAGGTTAATGGCAATAAAATTCGCTGCCAGACATCTCTTGAAAGAATGCCTGCTCCACCTTTTGGTCTTTCACCAGACAATTTTTGCAATTGACTGAAGAATGACACAAAAACAGAATCACTCTTATGACGGTAAGCAGATAGAAAGCGAACAGAAAAAGGAAGCAATAATAATAAAAAACAATAAGGGTTCGCAAACTCAAGCATTCACTCCCCCTTTTTTTATCCTGTCCTCTGATAAATGTGAGCCGATCCATTTCCTGCTACTCTGTATAAGTTTTAATCGGACGGAGTCACTAATAGTTATTTTACGCTGTTGATACTGTGAAACACTTAAAATACTTGAGGTTTCTGCATCAAAACAATGATGCTCTGGATTACGGTGACTACTTCGCTCTGTACTATTTAAAAAACGAACCCACGCTTCACCGGATAAAGACGCCACCCGTTTTCGAGGATAAGCCTGTAACGCCGTCGCTTTAAGAACGGTTGAAAGCAATTGCAGCCATTCTTCATCAGCCCGATTACAGGCTGCTGACCATGACTCTTCAATCGATTTAAGTTTTAACAGCGCAGCGCCACGATATCGATTTTTTTTCCAGCGAACAAAAGACTGATAAACGCTGAAGCAGAGAAAAATGAATACGAACAAAACCAGAAAGCGCCAGCCAATCGTTTCCGGCATCCAGGAAACAGTTTCTGGCAGACTGATTTCATTGAAGCCTTTTAAAGCAAGATTTCCAAAACCCGAATCATCGGCGGGATTATTTTTCAGCAGAAAAACAAAGCAGCTTAAGCAATGTAAAACACTGAAAAATAAAGTCACACCTTTCTCCCCAACGCAGATTGTATCTGTTTAATCGCTGACGTAATGGTATCAAATGGAATCACCGGGATCTGGTGGCGTCTTAATTCTGTCAATATACGATGATCTTTTTGTTGCTTTGCCGCATTATAACTGTTTAGTAATTTTTTATTTTTGCTATCAATTTCAAACTGATATTGGCCATCGCTGATCACCAGTTTATCTGCCGAAAATAAATTTCGCTCCAGCGGATCATAAACGAGACCGGCAATCACATCATTATGTTGCGATAGACGTTTACAACTTTTTAATGCTGACGAATCCCAGTCCAGGAAATCAGAAATAACAACAATAAGACTATCATGCCCTGCAACATTTTCTACTTTTTGTAATACCGTTTTTATTGACAGGCTATTTTCGTCACTTTGAGGCTCTCGCCGAATATTTAATGCATGATTCATTGCTATCAGATGAGAATAACCTTGTAATAATTGAGACTCACTGCGACTCGGTTTAAATTCTTTAATCTTTTCGTTGTTGAACAGGATTAAGCCCACCCGGTCACCCACACTTAAAGTTCGCCACGCAGCCAACGCAGCAACTTCCGCGGCCACAACCGACTTCATTTTATGCTGGCTACCAAAAAACATTGAAATTCGCTGGTCTACCAGGATAAAGACTCGGCGGTCTTTCTCTTCCGCATAAATTCTGACATGAGGTTTTCCGGTTCTATTAGTGACTCGCCAGTCTAATGCTCTGATATCATCACCCGGCCTGTAATGACGCATCTCAATAAAGTCAAGCCCTCTGCCACGTAACCTGGAATGCTTTTGCCCGGTTAACAAACTATGAACCGGCTGTCTCGGTAAAAATGAAAAACCTGTCGCCTGATAACGTAAGCGTAATATTTTATTCAATGAAATATAAATACGTTCATCGAGTTTATCGTTAAGCGATTTTTTCGCTTGTCTTCCTGATTGTTTTTTAAACATAAAGGTCTGCACTATTGTTCACTTAACAGAGAAAATCAGGCAACAGCCACCAACCGCACAATTTCATCGATCACCTGATCAGGCAGTATTGCATCGGCCATAGCATCATAAGTCAGTATAAGGCGATGTCTCAAAACACTATGTATAACGGCCCTCACATCATCCGGGTCGACATAATCTTTACCTTCTAACCAGGCATGTGCCCTGGCGCATTTATCCAATGTGATACTTGCACGGGGACTGGAACCAATATTAATCCAGCTTTTCAGTGACGAGCCCTGATAACGCTCAGGATGTCTGGTAGCCATCACCAGACTGACAATGTATTTTTCAATATTCTCGCTCACATGTATCCCGGCAATTTCTTTGCGCGCTGCAAAAATATCTGCCTGGGTGACCAACTTATAATTGACTGGCTCAGGCGTTTCTTCAGCTCGTACCAGCCGGATAATACTCAACTCTGCATCATCTTCGGGATAATCAATATTCACTTTCATGGCAAATCGATCCATCTGTGCCTCTGGCAAGGGGTAGGTTCCCTCCTGCTCAATCGGGTTCTGTGTTGCCATGACCATAAACAACTCGGGCAAAGAATGTGTTTTGCCGGCAACAGTAACCTGGCGCTCCTCCATAGCTTCCAGTAATGCTGATTGTACCTTGGCTGGTGCTCGATTGATTTCATCTGCAAGTAACAAGTTGCTGAAAACCGGGCCGGGTTGAAACGTCAACTGCTGTTTACCAGCAACTTCAGAATAAATCTCAGTTCCAGTCACATCTGAAGGCAATAAATCGGGCGTAAATTGAACTCGTCCCAGTTTCGCTTGCAATACTTTAGATAACATCGTTATTGACCGAGTTTTCGCGGTTCCAGGCAAGCCTTCTAATAATAAGTTACCATTAGTCAGCAAGGCGATAGTCAATGATTTTGAAACATGCGCCTGCCCGATAACCGATAAATTCATGACTTCCATAATAGAACGAACAGCTGTTAACGAATCACTCACAGAGTTACCTCATCGGTTATTTGTACATGCAGAATTTTGAACCTGCTAAATACTATACTCTAATCTTAAAGCTGACAATCTTGTGTAAAAAATTCTTTAGTTAGAACAATGTTTTTTTACAAAAAACATTTAAAACAAAATCTCTGCAGGCAATAAATAAGTAATTATACAATCCTGAATACGACCGTATTTTCTTGCAGGAAAACAAAGAAAAAACCAAGTGTTATCCTTTCATTGATAATTTTTACAAATTCAATTATGGTGACTCTTGAGTAGCTTTGCTTTATATAAAATATATTAATTTATCGGAGTTTTAAGTTTGTCAGGTTCCAGGAAAAATCAACTATCCTTTAACCGAGCACTCATGTTTATTAAAACAATAGCACTCTCTACGCTAATAATTGCTGTTTAACCAATTGAGTACTACTCACCCAAAAATAAAACACGGTTTATCATAACTTAGTTTTAAGTGTTTAAAACAGAACCAGGAGACATCACAATGAAATCAGGGTTTAATCGTCGGCTGAAGGGACTGGTAAAAGCAGGTCTCATCTCAGCTGTCACACTTTGCAGTTTTGCCAGCTTTGCAGCCAGCAAACCAAACATACTTGTTATCTGGGGCGATGATATTGGTATCTGGAACATCAGCGCCTACTCTCGAGGCATGATGGGATATCAAACACCTAACATCGACCGAATTGCTAACGAAGGTATGATGTTCACTGATTATTATGGGGAACAAAGTTGTACTGCCGGCCGCTCCTCTTTTATTACCGGACAATCGGTTTATCGTACTGGACTGTCAAAAGTTGGTATGCCTGGCGCCGAAGCAGGTATGCATGAAAAAGATATTACGATTGCTGCGGTGTTAAAAAGTAAAGGTTATATGACGGGACAGTTTGGTAAAAACCATCTGGGAGACAAAGACAAACACTTACCCACCAATCATGGCTTTGATGAGTTTTTTGGTAATCTTTACCACTTAAATGCAGAGGAAGAACCTGAGCACGAAAACTATCCGCAGAATCCAGACTTCAGAAAAAAATATGGACCAAGAGGCGTTATTCATTCCTACGCAGATGGAAAAATCGAAGATACCGGTCCACTAACCAAAAAACGAATGGAAGTTGTCGATGATGAAACTGTTGCAGCCGCATTAAAGTTTATTGATAAGGCCCACAAAAAGAAAAAGCCTTTCTTTGTGTGGTGGAGTGGCACCCGAATGCACTTCAGAACCCATGTTAAAGCCGAGTTAAGAAATGAAAAGGCACTCAAAAAATATGATGAATATACCGTTGGCATGATTGAGCATGATCGCCATATAGGACAATTCTTAAAAAAGCTGGATGATTTAAAAATTGCAGATAATACGGTTGTGTTTTATTCAACAGATAACGGCCCGCACATGAATACCTGGCCAGACGCCGCAATGACGCCTTTCAGAGGTGAAAAAAATACGAACTGGGAAGGTGGCTGGAGAGTACCAGCGATGATTCGCTGGCCTGGAAAGATAAAAGCCCACTCCATTTCCAATGAAATTTTCCACCACATGGACTGGTTACCCACTTTTGCAGCCATTGCAGGTGAAAAAAGTATAAAGAAAAAACTTCTCAAGAAATATAAAGCTATCGGTCGAAGCTTTAAAGTTCATCTGGACGGTTATAATACACTGGATCATTTAACAGGAAAATCAGAGAAATCACCTAGAAATGAAGTGTTTTATTTCTCTGACGATGGTGACCTGACGGCATTAAGATATAACGACTGGAAAGCCATTTTTATGGAGCAACGCCAGGAAACAACGCTCGCAGCGTGGGCAAATCCATTTACACCATTAAGAGTTCCTTTATTATTCAACCTACGTCAGGACCCATTTGAGCGCGCTCAACTAACATCAAATACTTATTATGACTGGTTAATTGACAGAGTATTTTTACTGGTGCCTGCTCAAGCTTACGTCGGTAAATTTTTAGCTACGTTTAAAGAGTACCCACCACGACAAAAAGCTGCAAGTTTTACTATTGACCAGGTAATGGAGCAATTACAGAGTGGCGTTGGAAGTCATTAGCTTTACCAACCATAAACTGAAAGAGAGTTAATCTCTTTCAGTTTATTATTTATCACCTACAATTTATTACATTTATTACATTGCTTTTAATCAGCAAACTCCAGATCATAAAAACAATTAAAAATCTATCTTACAACTTTGTAAGATAGATTTTCATCACGCATAAAAACATGGTGACAAAGTGCAAAAAAGTGAGTTTATTACACTGCTAAAAAAGGAAGTTAGCATTGAGAATCTGGCGTTTAACAATGAAAATGTTTGCCGTCTCATTCTGGAAAAACACCTGATTGTCGACCTTGAATGGATTGATAATAAAGCACTCTTTATTTATGCCAGCATAGGCAGTTCGACTCACCTTGATATAGAACAAATGCAACTACTATTACAGGCTAATGCCTATGGACAAGGGACAAGTGGTGCAATTTTGGCAACTGACAAAAATGCAGAAGAAGTTATTTTACACCGATTTTACGAACTGGAAACACTCAATACTCAGACCGTATTCAAGCAAATGGAGCAGCTCATTAATGATGCCATAGAATGGAAACAGGTTTTGCTTAACGGTGTCCCTCAAACAAACAAAAATACGTTACTACCTGACCCTTCAGGCAATATTGTATTAGTTTAATTTTTTTCATCCTTCACCACGATTTACATGCAGTTTTCAACATTTAATGTTACCCGTATCACAGGACAATTATTTTTTCTTATATAGAGGAGTGTCTGACATGCCTGTTACTCGACTAGCTTTACCAACAATCTTAATTTTATTTTTTATCAACCTGCCTGTGGTTCTTGCCAAAGCCCCGGTTCAAACCAATATAAAAGTCAATGAGCCGATTAAAATCATCAAAAAAGCCACAGGAATCAATCAGAATAAATCTGAGTTAGGTAAAAAACTATATTTTGACCCACGCTTATCAAAATCCGGTTTTATCTCTTGTAATTCCTGTCACAATTTAAGTATGGGAGGAACTGACAATTTAAAAACTTCCATAGGCCATAACTG
>JADGFG010000065.1 GCA_016743995.1 Kangiellaceae bacterium
TTAAAAAACTGGCCGACAGCATGAAGCGTTACAAAACAGAACAACCTGCAAGAAGAGTCATTCTATTTTTTCAACTGACCAGAAAGCTTTCGCTTTTTTAAGCTCAGGCGTTAGTTGGGTCTGCGGGCTTGCCAGGTCCGACCGCTCTTTGCGACCTCGTTCTTCCAAACTCGGTTGTGACTGGTTTAATCTGGCGAGGCGGCTGTTCAAAAAACAGGCGGCAGGGTACGCCGTAAAATGGTAGTGTTAATTAAAAACACGCCCTTTTAAGGATTAAAACAGTCTGAAGACGGTTGAAAATGGGTTTAAATTGAAATTACTCAGGCACAAACAAGCCCTGAAAATTTCAGTTTAAAAGCCTTTTTTTGGGATTAGCCTGAGTGCTTTTTTCTTAAAAAACAGAAGGTTAGGCGTAAAATATGGAGCTTTGTGATAATAAAAGAAAAGTGATTTTGCTGGCACCTTTGCAGGTGTTTGAAAAAACGTGGTCGCGCAGATAGCAACGACACGGTATCATGTACGTAAGTCATTATATTTATCTCTCGTAAGTCGAGATGAATTAATGGCCAGTTTGATTGAGAGTTCGTCGCTTTCCTTCAAGTGGCCGCCGATCGAAAGGTTGGCGGTTTTTACCCTGAGCCTGTCGTGACTACATTTCGCAAATACCTGACAGGTACAAACCCTTCTAACGCTTCTTGAGCAAAATAACCATAGCATAATTCACTTTATGGTAAAAGCAATTTTGTGGGAAATATTATTTTTATTTTGTTCTTACCTGTCCCTGCTTTTTTAAGTCAATAAGTAAACGAGTTTAATGTTAATGTCTTGAGTGACTTTAAATTACTGCCTGCTAGCAATAAAAATTGATTCTGTTTGGTGGAGTAATCGTTCATGAAAAAATGATGTGAAATTTGTGAGTGATGTTATTCGACTGATTTGTATGAGTAAGTTAGATTTTTTTATAGTTGTCCCGCCCCCAGAAATAGGAGTTTCATACTCTTTCAATGCTTTATTAACAAATGCTGTTTTTGATGCCTCTCCATATATACTTTGCGTAGACTGTGTTGAATACCTGATTATATATTTTATTAATTAATGGTTTGAGCATAAATATTTAGCGCTGCAATAAAATACCACAAATTGGCCAACGTTAAATTTAACTGGAACAGGTTTTGAAAATAAACTGATGAGCTTTCCGTTTTAAGCACCGCATAAATTAACAAGAGCTCAGCCAACACCCAAAGAACAACAAACAAAATACGTGCAAACACATACTCCGATATATTGGGTAAAGATTGCAATCCTAATATAGACAGCACCAACACAGGAAAAAGCAGGCAGATAATTACATTACCAATTGCTCTACGTTTTCGGAGCGAAAGACCTGCTGATTTTGAGCTAAATAGTTCGTTCATATTTTACGTATAACGCCCAGCATTTTTAAAATTGAAACGCCGTGTATATTTTCTATAACCGCACATGGTTAACTATTAGTACCCGACAACAACTCTAGTGCAATATACGCTGGAGTTTTACCAATACCTTTTTTATGAGCCGATACTTCTGGAGTAGATTTCACCCAAGACTCAACATCAAGGACTTGATTACCCTCTCTTGTGGTTGCGACAACAAACTCAAAAAATTCTTGATTCTTCGTTAACCAGGTACCATACCACAGAGTACCAGCCTGTTCAGGAATGCCACTTAAAAGAATTAGAATGCCATCAGTCAGGTTAAAGCCATATCTGGAAAGCAATTTCTCTAACCAGGAAATAGATGAAACGCTCTTGACGCAATCTTTCATCTCTAAAAACATCAGCTCATTTTGCTGAGATGTATTCTTATTTTTAATTTGACGAAGTTCTTCGATATTCATATGTAGTTAACGCTCGCTTAAATTTCAATATGAGCTAGCGAATATTAATATATTGCTAGCGCTTGCTAGTACCTCAAAATCATTATTCTGGAGTGAACATAAAAGTATAGTGAACTTCAATATTCTCAAAATTTCCAGCACCTAAATTAACTCCTTGAATCACTTCTAGAATTGCTACATTCAATTTATTAATACCTAGCTCGCTTTCTACTAATTTTAGTTCTGAAACATCACCTTCGGGCTCTATTAAAAAGCTAAAACTAAATTCACCTTTAGTTTCAGGACTCTCTATTAAATAACTTTCATATAGTGAGTTCACTGCTATACGAATTTTATCGAAGTGACTTCTTATATCGGCCACCAATCGATGCCTCGGATGCGGTTCAATGGTAATACTTGTTTTACCTATTACAATTCGTTCATGCTCTGGATGCCTGTCTATTTTACTTGCAGTACAGCTAGCAATCAACACAAGAGAAAAAATTGAAATGTGTATATTCATTATATAGTTACTGAAACCCTTGAAGTGCCTTGTTAGTTGTTGCAGTTTAGTAGAAAAACCACTCTGGATTTAAACCTTGTTTTTCTAGCGTTTCTTTTTCAAATATTCGGTCAAATGGCAAGAGCCCCTGTGCATACCATCTAACATAAAACTCTTTCGCATACCGATTAGCATACTCCTCTTTATCAAGACCAGGCTTGGAGTTGAATACTTCCGTAATATAGTCGGCCTCAGATTCAGAATCAGCCTCAATAGAAGGATCTAGTGAATTGTGAAGATAATCCGCTGCATGACCAATCTCATGTGGTAACGTACGAAAAAGCTGGGTATTCCTAACTGTTTCAGGTGTTGTATGGATATCATAACCACGTTTTACTCTATCTATACGATGTCCGTCTAATTCCAGTGCCTGTAATTCTTTTTTATAGAATGGAGTAAGCTTATTCCCCCACTTAATCGTATATCCGACTTTCACAGCCTCAATATAAATACCCGAGCCTGAATATTTCCCTAAGTCTGCATAATAGATAAATCGCCCCCAAACAGGTTTTAAAATCTCTTCTTTCTTTTTTGGCTGCCTCAAAACAAAGACTTCTAATTCTTCAAGGTGTTTCTGTTCAATTAGTTCAAGAGCCTTAATAATATCTTGTGGTGTAGATGCGTGAACATATCCCTTTCGCGTGGGTTCGACTAGCATCGTAATTTTGTGGCCATTAATGTTGATCGGGAAAATTACTGGATTTACTAAACGCTCCCAAAATACCTTGAGGTCAGCCCAACGTTCAGGCACAACAAACTTATTGTTTTGAGAATACCCACTCTTCTCAGTTCCAATATTGCGGTTTCTTTTTGTAGGGTTCCAGGCACTATGTTTCATGTTCATGTTCATGTTCATGTACAACTAACGCCAAAATCTGCAACAATGTTTGGTTATAGTTTATCACAATTTTCGATCTCTTCAATTTTTACGAGTTCACCATTTGTGCTTTGAAAGTAAAGTTCATTATTTTTGTAAACAGCATTGAGACTAGAACTGAATGTATGGTTGCTCACCACATTTTTAGGTATTGGCCATCCTGCATAATGCTTAATTATGTCACCATCCTTAATTGTTATACATTCTTGATACCAATTAACTTTTCTAATATCTCCGGCTTCTATAAGCCATTTATTCTCTGTTATAAGCGGAGCCATTACTACCACACCACGTTTAGACTCATTTTTTAAGTTGCCGTGAAAAGTGGCAGGACAGCCTGACAGCAACATAGCCATTAATATAATTGATGTAAGTTTTTTCATTTATTAACGACCATCACTCAAATCATGCAAGTGTTTTTATTCGCATGCATTTTCTTATTAACTACCCTTGACTGAGTAGCTCTTCAGTAAAGCCTGTAAATGACTTTGCTATTGGTTTTCCGAAACCTGCGGTATAAACAGCTCCAGTGTCAGGTCGAATATAAATAGTACCATCTATGTCATTGGCAAAGACTTCTAAGAATCCATAAGGTAAATGTTCTTTATTTTTGTTCTGAGTATAAAGGTCGACATCTTCTAATTCAGGATTGATGCTATAAATTGGATCGCCAAATATTTCGGCATAGTTATATGCTTTCAAGTACTCTTTAAAATCGTCAGGCAGCGCAATATCAAGCCTTGCTTCCAAATCTGAAATTGCTACAGGAGAAATTCCATCTCCTAACTCTTCAGAATGTTCCTTCAATGATTCAAGTAACTGCATAAGTCCTCTACGTAGTTAACAGCTTATTGAACGCAGTAAACGCCATGAAAATTCGCGAAAGTGCGCTTCAAAAATAATTATTTAATTTATTCATAAGGTTACAGACTTTTTCACATTTATCAAAGCGTTATTAATTCTAGTTTTTGTCTATAACAACGGGTGCGATAATAACATTATATAAATCAAGAAGTTAAAAATTGGCATGCGCCATAATTCCAAAAGCTTGAGTTTTTACTACTTACTAAATTTCTTATCGAAACTTTACAACATTACCTAATGCATCAATATAGCTTTCTGGTACAGCATTAGACGAACGGGTATACTCGCTATCTGCATAAACTCCAAAGCCAAATCCACACCTTTTATTTCCGCTAACTGTTTTTATTGACAACACATTGCCTTCTTTCTTAAATTCTAGCGCACAAATTTTATTCTTGAATTTAAACTCAGAACTCTCAAAAACAGCAACTTTATCTTTAAATTGTAATGCACCATACAAATGCCCGGATTTATATGATGGCTTACCTCTGTTCAACTTTAAACTAAACAGAAAGTTGTTATTTCCTATTGGATGATGCAGGAGCTTTCCCACCTTTCCTTTTTCTTCGGCCATCAAATTATTATATGTTCCAGCAGTTACTGATTCTGAATAGGCCGCTTTAGAAAAGAATAAAATAGAAGTAAGTAATATTAAAAAAATGGTTCGCATCGCTTCTTTCGCCTCTATCTGAATAACATGCTCAAACCTGACTGGAGATTTTTTGTGTTTTAAAAAATTAAGCGTTAGCTCTTTCCCAGCTGACGCATCAAATACCGGCATGGTAAATTTGGCGATTTTTAATAAAGCTCATCCTTAAACATAACAATATAAAAAGCAAAAGCAATAAATTCCAAAAGGCAACCCAGGATAGAAAAGATCACACCTGAATAAATAGTTTCATCAGCTATAAATTGAGACACTAATTTTACGGTTATATAGCATGATGCTATCAAAGCTGACACAACAATCATAAAGACAAACTTTATCAAGCCTTCCGCCCTGGTACCATACCCGATCATATAAGTACCAAAAGTTCCGGCAACTGAGAAACAGGGAATCAAATATAAAATCAAAAATTTAGCCGTGGTACTCATTATTATCCTTATATAGAAATTGTATATTTATTATTAATTTACTTATAAAGCATCTGATACCCTGGCTTTTATTTTATCAAAGCTTTCAATATCAGTATTAATTTTGGAGCCTGAATAGACAATGACTTCTGGAGCACCTACTCCAAGTCCCAGTTCTCGTAAAATCCTTTCTTCTATATCGGTTAGCCTACCCTCTGTTCTTTCTAAAGGGTGGATAATAATCCTGGGAGCAGAACTCTTCTTTGCCTTGAGCATAGTGTCAATTCCATGCTGCAGTATTTTTTCCGCACACGTCAAATCAGCGATTAAAGATTTACTGTGTTTAAAGGGATTAAGCACCCTGACATTCTTAGCTGAAAGCAATTTTGCGTCTTTCCCAATTGCTTTTACAACCTCGCCATTTTTAGTTTTCTCCAGAGCGATATAAGGCTCCGCCTCAAAACTGGGCTTTGATGAGAATGATTTAATTGAAATTTTGTTGGCGTTAAACTCAAAAAGAAAGTCATTTGAGAAAAAACTTTTAAGAAATGTGAACAATACGCTAAGCCTCCAGGCCATTTAATGCTTTTGTAATTTTCAGTAGCTTGCGAATATAAAATTCACAAACTGGTTATAGCTTTATTTACCAGCTCTTAAACGGGTTACTCAAAAGGCTGGAATTGTAGTACCTGGTATCTCCGCTCACTTCGGTTGTAACCCAGCAAGGCAATTCGAAATTCTCTTCTTCACGACTTAGTTCTATTTCGGCAACAACCAGACCATCATTCTCGCCATGAAAGATATCTACTTCCCAAGTATGACCAGAATAATAGATTAAATACCTTGTTTTCTCTACTATCGGCCCATTACATAACTCAGATATTATTTCATTTGCATCATTAACAGGAATTTCATACTCGAATTCAGAACGAGTCACCCCTTTATTTTCACCTTTCAGGGTTAAATATGCTTGTTCTCCGGCAACTCTGGCTCTAACAACAGTCTTGTCAGAGGTGGAAATATATCCTTGCTTAATTTCAGTTCCATTTTCAAGCGAACCGATTTTATCCAGATCAATTAGAAATTTTCGTTCTATTTCTTTAGCCATGGTCTTCTCTTAGATTTCGGATATAACGCCCCAATAAATATAGCATGTCTTTCAATGCTTCAACTTTCATTTTTCTGCACAAAGTAATAGAGAGTGTCATATTTGTCTTCCGCAGTACGTGCAATTTCATTAGCTCCAACAGCTTCTTGGAACCACTTTTTGATATCCACTTCCTCAACATTGAAGTATTTCTTTTTGCGAGAGCTAAAGAAACCGCATAGCCTCCATTCATCAAAGCCATCAATGCGACCATTAGTGCCATAGTCAAAATCAACTACTTCTTTCTTGCTGATATGTACCGCACAACCAATGCCATGAAAGAAATACTTGTACTTTCCGTTAAGCACCCCAGACTGCGCAATTTCTGGACCTCTATTATGAGGTTCGTCGATTCCAAGGTGAGCTTTAAGAAGCTCGTTTGCCTCCGCCACCTTAGATTGAAAGTCCTCAATTATATTTCGGAGTTGATTATTCATTCTTGGACATAACAGTTTATTGATCGCAGTAAACGCCATAGAAATTCGCAAAAGTGCACTTCAATAAAATAATTATTTAATTTATCCATAAGGTTGCAGGTTTTTTGAAGTTTCTTAAAGCGTAACTAATTCAAGTTTTTTCCAACAATAACATCTTACAAATCAATAAGTTAAAATATCTATGCATCCTACTTCCCAAAAGTTGACTTTTCACTACTAGTGCAAGTGCATGTTAATCAGATTGTCTGCTAAATTCCTAACGCTGACCGAAAATGAGAATTACAAACGACCTTGCGAGTATTTTTTCGTTTTGCCGTGTTTGGTTAAACATACTATTGTTCATTCTTACCTTTCTTAAAAGACTCTGTCAAAGCTTCAACTTCTTTTTTACAAGCTTCTCTCTCAGATTTCGGTTTTGAATCACAGCCACCTTGTTTTTTGTCACTACTGACCACGTCTCGAGCAATCATTACAGCGCCAGTTACAGGCTCTGTAAATTTTCGGTCTTTATCAAATATACTAGAGCAACCAGGTAATATAGTTGCAAATATAAAAAAAATAGATACTTTAAAAGAAGTATGCATATTTATTCCTTTAACGCAGAGCTGAGCAAATACATTTTTGCATTTCTACTTTCTGCGTATTGTTAAATTTTACCATCTTGCTTATTTTTTCTGGATGCAATAATAAGCGAAATAGTCCCCATCACTGACAACCAGAGTAAGAACATTGTGCTCTGGTTTATTTGCTGATTATGTGGATTAACTATTGGCATTACTAAGCGCTTTAAATAAACCAGATAGTAAAGGAT
This sequence comes from Kangiellaceae bacterium, assembly GCA_016743995.1. Classification (GTDB taxonomy): domain Bacteria; phylum Pseudomonadota; class Gammaproteobacteria; order Enterobacterales; family Kangiellaceae; genus Aliikangiella. Next base: position 7,628 of record JADGFG010000065.1, read on the forward strand.
AAACAACTATAATTATCGCCAACAAAAAACCTAAACCAAATATCAAAACTCTTACCCATCCGTCAATCACAAAATGATATTGAGGATTAGAGCTAAACTTGAAAGAAACTTCATTTACAATAAGTCCATATATTGAACCAAAAAACAGAATTAAGTATCCTAGACTAAGGACTATAAAAGTATATTGTTTAAAGTGATTAAGTATATCCATAAATAAACCTCGACTAACCGCCTGACGCCTGGTTATGTGGACTGAGTGACGCGATCTCATCACCTACCATTTGTTATACGTTTAGCTAATTGATGACCCAACGTTAAATCCATAGCTCCACTCATTTTAAATGTTGAGGCAATAACTTCATTCCAATGTCCAGAGGACTTAATGTCATGAATGTTTGCACCATATAGCACCGCTTCTGCTGGTTCAGAATTTATTGAGCACAGTAAACGCCATGAAAATTTGCGAAAGTGCACTTCAAAAAATAATGATTTAATTTATTCATCAGGTTACAGGCTTTTTTAAATTTCTTAAAGTATTATTAAACGATGTTTTGTCGACAATAACGGAGCAAGACAATAACACATTGTAAATCAATTAGTTAAATGCCAATAGCCAAACTTGGCAGCATAGCGACGCAGTCAAACAACAAGTCAATGAAAATTGGTAATTGGAACAGCTAATAGTATAGAAACTACTGTGGGATTAAAACGAAAAACTGCGCTCACTACCAGAATACGCATACGTAAATTTCAACGTATGGTTAATTGCCCTTTTTTCGTTCTTTGAGAATGAAATTCCGTAATTGTCTTTCACTACGCATAACATAAAGAACATATAGTTTTGTATTATCAATTCTATACAAAATGCGACACGGACCAACAATGACTTCATAATAACGAGAATTCTCAGGTAATTCAGGCGGCTTTCTGCCCGATTCAGGAAACTCCTGGAGCCGATCGACTCTCGCAAAAATCTGCCTGACTAGATTCCGGGCAGCGGAATATTTATCGAGAGCTATATATTCAGCTATTTCATCAAGATCTCGTAAGGCTGGCTCGGTCCAAACTATTTTAACCATCTACTCATTTTTTCTTTGGCCTGAGCATTTGAAAATGTGCGATCTTCTAGAATTGCGGTTTCTCCACGAGCGATTCCTTCGAGGATACTCATGCGATTTTGCATCATCTCATAGTCATCGACATCAACAAGATAGGCAGAAGGCTGGCCATGTTCAGTTATCAACACAGGCTCCTTCGAATCATGTAGTTCTGACAGGATTTTGGTGGCCTGCCGCTTTAAAGTGGTCACTAATTCTATTTTCATAAAGTGATACTATTCTATCACTCTTGATTTGGCAAGTATCTAAAGAATATTTAGTGATTCATTATTCTTTGCTCGGAAATCAGGCATGAAGATAGTTCAGGCGGCGCTGTAAAAGGGCTTGCATATCACGACGACCATCAACAATCACCATAACATCGACATGCTGTGCCGTGTTAACTGTCACCCAATACAAAGATTAACAATCTTTGTATTCTAATATCAATCAAACACCTACTTTTGGAGGTCATTATGCATATATCACTGACAACCGAACTAGAATCTCGGGTCAAAGCCAAAGTTGAAAGCGGGCTGTACAATAATGCCAGCGAAGTCATCCGCGAAGCGCTCCGCTTTATGGATACTCATGAAGACTGGATTCACGAAGTGAAGCTGGCTCACTTGCGCGAACAACTAGAAGTTGGCACCGAACAACTGGACCGCGGCGAAGGTATATTAATTGAATCAAAAGCGGCTCTGGACTCATTATTTGACGATATTAAGCGTTAAGCATGCCTGCCTGTCAACTGGTCATATCACCTGCCGCCAAAAATGATCTTAAAGATGTTTACCAATACGGACTACGGCTGTGGAGGCAAGCTCAATCAGCTCGCTATTTAACAACTATAAGAGATTTATTTTGGTCGCTGACGGAACAACCACTAATGGGTAATGAGCACCCAAAACTTCTGCCTGATACTCGAAGCCTGCCTGTTGAGAGCCACACCTTATTTTACCGAGTTACCCCCAACCAGATTGAAGTTATTCGAGTGCTGCATAGCCGCCAGGCCCTCAACACCAATTAAAATAATTCCAACAACCTGACTACTCAATAAAATACAGAACAACCTGATTTCACCTCTGTTCAGCAGAGGATTAACAGACTAAAACTACTTACAATACGGTCAATATGAGAATGTTTTCTAGCTATCACTGCTCTTCTCCTTTATTTAACTTATCTTTGTAAGCTTGCCAGAATTTGTTTTGTAGGACGTAGTAAAAAACTCTTCTTCATTAATAAAAATTTGAAATTCAACACAATCATTTTTAGTTGTTTTTCTAAATTCTTCACTTTGGATTATATTTTCACAAAGCCTGTAAAAATTGTCTTCTGCAGACTGTATTAATTTTGTAAAAGCAAAACCTATATCCGAATCACCATATGAGTAATGGTCATATTGCCCACTACCAGAAAGTAATATACAGGCCTTTTGCTCTTCACTTGAGAAGCTTATTTCTTCAAGATTATTTACCTTTTTCTGGATGAAACTCTTATTGATATATTGAGTAATAATATCAATGGATTCTTCTAAACTATAATTAAATTCATCTTCAATGCCATCTAATGGCTCACCAACCTGAGAGTTAAACAGACAAAATTGAAAGCCTTTTCTTAACGGAAGTTGTAACAAAGATGGCTCACTTCGAAGTTCATGATAAAACTTTTCAACGACATCGTTGATTACACCTATTTCATCATCATCAAACACATCAAATTTTTCCAGATTAATATTATTTTCAACAGGAAAACTCCATGAAAACTCATTATTTTTCCACTTGGCAAATTTTACAAAAGCACCATATTCATCATACCAGAATATTAAAGATCCAATTTTCTCGCCATTCATAACTGATGGAATCATTGATTTTACTTGCTTTTGCAATTGATGCTTTAACTCTTCTTTACGTTCCATCTCTTATCCTATTGTGTAGTACTGAAAGCTATATAGTAATTAATAACGGATTTTTTGCTCTTCTGGGTGACGACCACCAATCAAAATACTCATTATCTGCCAGATTCTTTAGTTGGATAATCACAAAATTCATCACCCCACAACTTCCGATGGTCACCTACTTCCTTACCCGTTACATCTCTTAGTTTATTCGCAAGATTACAGCCTTTTTCATATTTCTGAAAGCGATATTAGTTGAAGGTTTTGTCTATCAGTTTTGACGGGTTATCCCTCCCCTTAGTCTAAATTGTCGCCTACTATCTCCCACCGGCCTTCATCAAACCGAGACTCCAGGACTGAATAAGCTATTAGTTTTGGTTACTGGCTAAATTCGATTGGCTAAAATACGAGCATTTCAAGACAGGCAGCCAAATATTTTCTTGCTAATTAACTTGTTAACTATTCAACAAGGGTAAAACTATATTATGAAGCAGGTTTTGGCCTTGCTCTGTATACAACACGAACAAAATACCTGAATTCAGGAATACTGTTACACGAAAAGTGATTATAAATTTAATTTTGCTTATCTTGTGGCGAAATATTTTCTGAGCAAACAGCGCTCCGGGCCACCCACCCATTAGCGAAAATAAATGCAATGTTGCTTCAGGTGTCCTCCAGCGATTCGTACGGGCTGAGTACTTGTCTTTTGCGTATAAAAGGATAGTAATCAAACTGATTACAGCATAGGTATAACCAACAAATACAGGAACCTGACCATTGAGTACTGAAATGAATAACCCAGCGCAGAAAATGACTGTGAATACAGGGCCCAGTATATTGCCTCCACCTTTACTTCGATTATTGCGGTGCTTTGCGCCACTACATTCATTTCCCCTTTTATTATCATGAGAAAATTTAATATTTGTCGCCTTGTGTCGGTTATTCTTTTCGCTAACGAGCTTGTAAGTAATCATCTCACCATTTACAGGTCTATGAGATCGAGGATTAAAAGCTTTAATATGAACAAAAGCACGAACTCCACCACCATCTGGCTCAACAAAACCAAACCCTTTGTCATCATTCCAGTTTATTATTTTACCCTGAAGTTTCATACGCCCCTTTAACCTGATAGTCATTCCCCTGAGAACGAGTCACCCAACCTATCTTTGTTCGATGAGCGTGCCCTGTCACACCGACTAACTTTACCACGCAAAAGAAAGCAATTGAGAATTTTCTACAGCCAAATTATCTCACATAGTTATGCGTCATGGGTGTTTTGGTATCACTTCGTATTTAAGGACAAGAATCACAACTTAACGCATTCCTCCATCCCACACCTAAATGAGAATGATTCTTTTTTGCGTTGAGATATTGAAAAATGCTATGATATCGCAACAGGCTTCTTTGAGTAACTAATAGCTTCCAGGCAGTGAATTTTAGTGAGATCTGATGATTACAAATTTTAGAACCTGCCAACTCTTAACAGAATAGGTATTTGATATGTGCTCCAAAATGGCAAATTTATCCGTTAACCATAAATCCTCTAATGAGCTACAGGCGACTAATTTTATTAGCAACTGCTTTGAAATCCAGCCAGGTTTAATCGTTAGTATTTCTTCGGCAACGGATATTGAGAGTACTAATTCTGGCGCAACAATGGCTGGTGACAGAGAATACATTCACTTTAACCATCTTTTACAGGGAAAATTTGCAGCCAGAGTAAAAGATGTTGCCTTAACTTGTTATGCGGGCGATATCAATATGGGGTTTTCCGACGGTGAATTATTTCACACCCAACATAGCGAAGACTTTTGTAATCTCGAAATCATGATCAAACCTTGTGTCTTGCATGACATTGCAGGCGAAAAATTATCTGGCATCAACTTCGACCATGAAATTGGCTTTTTTATTAAAAAAGGCATTTCCTGCCCAAAAGCAAAAACTGCCGCATCACGCATTGTATCCCTGATCAAGCAAAGCATTCACCGCCCTTTATTGCTTCACTCTGCAACTTTAGAATATCTCTATTGGCATTTGTGTGCATTAGAGGTAGAAAGAAGCCGAGAGCATTTATCAGCCAGAGAAAAAAGACAATTATCGGTCGCAAAAGACTATTTAATTAATGACCTCAGCTCACCACCAACAATTGGCGAACTGGCGAAAACGGTTGGTCTGAATCAGTGCAAATTAAAGCGCGGCTTTAAAATTGTTTTTGGTAAAAGTATCTATGCTTACTTTCAGGAGGAACGCATGCACCGGGCAATGGATTTACTGAAAAACAACAATGTCACTGAAACCGCCATGATCCTTGGGTATAGTAATTTCAGCCACTTTAGCACCGCATTCCGTAAACAATTTGGATTACTCCCTAAAGAAGCAAGACGAGAACTTGTACCCGACTTTAAGTTTTGCTTAAAGCCAGGATGAGACTCCCTGTCAGTCAGTTGAACTTTTAGATAATTCAGAAAGCTCGCCAGCCAGACTAACAGGCCTTTTTCATATATACACCTTTTCTAAGAATGACTCTGGCTTCTCCCTTTTCTTTATGTTGCCACTCTAGTTGAAGTCCGCTCTGGCTACAGATAAACGCCAAAGCTTCTTGCTCCATTTCCCTCACCAGACTCGCAAGCTCACCACATCCCAACTCAAAGAACATTTTTGCATAAGCGCATCGCTTAATGTCGCATACCAGCACAGAACTATCTGAATCATCCAGTTTGACATCAAACAAACCAAGTGATGCATAGTTGCGCATAAAAGCGCTCCAGTAGTCGATGATAGACTGAGCAGGATCACTAAACGCAGCAAACACCTCTGGCTTTGGCCATAACCAACGCATTTCCATTCTTCCGGTTTCGAGGAACATTTTTCGATATTGTTTAAACGCGACTTCTTTGCCTAAAATTTCGCGTGCTCGCGAATAGCCCGACGTAAACATACTCATATCTTTGGTAATAGCGCGCCATCGAGTCATCGTTAACTCACCGTCTTTTTCACGATAAGCGGCCAGACGCTTATTATGTGACTTCCATCGGAACATGGTTGTTATCACAAATGAAGTAAAACTCAGGAAATGCAATTTCTGCTTTAAGCTTTTCCAAATATCAGAATCAAATAAAAACCGCTGCTGTAAGGCCGCCATTTTAGGATGAGCACATTCAAAGCTGTACCAGTTTTCACCATAATTACGCAGTTTGCTAACTTTGCTGACAGGCGTATCTGACCATCCAAAGTTAACATCTGCTTCCTCATAATTTTCTTTACTGGAACGACGAATCGTGACGCCGCGCGTAGTCAGTGCACTGTGTAAGTCTTTGCAGGTTTGTTGCTCCAGGTGTTCAACGGCAAAAACCCCCTGATAGCTTTGTAGCTTATCGTTAAGCCAACAATCGGTTACCGAACAGGCCATCAGGGCTGTCAAATCATAAGATGATATCACACCATGCACCATCAATCCCTGCTCCATTGCGTCTTCTGGATATACCCAGAGTGTTGTATCAGGATCAGCATCTTTTTTGTTTTTCATTGACTGACCGCCGCTGAAAAACTTTTTCGCCAGCCGATTAATCATGCTTTCACCAAAATTAAATTTTGCCAATAGCCTCGCAAATCCCTGAGATAAATACTGAATGTGATAGCGACTATCTAAACTCGCTATCATCAGATCGTCAGGTAAACGACCGGAAGCCAGACCTGCAACTTCAGGAGTTGCAAATGGAATAAGGTCAACCGCTTTTTTTTGAGCAGGAAATTGAAATTTAGCGTGTTCATCCTGCCAGGGAGTATCACACTGCACCCTTTGATTGTCACGAAAACAATCCAACTTTTTACTGAAACTGGCAAGCACCGCATAGGGACTGGTTTCACCGCCACCGTAAGCCGCTCCCATATACAATCGACAATGATAGTTACCAGTAGAAGAAGCTTTTTCTCGTGCCAGCTGAGTTAACAACAAAGTTGAAAGCCCTGGCGCAAATCCCATTCCGGTGAAAACCTGGCGTTCAGCAGCTATAGCGTGTTCATGTAACGACAGAATCTTATCGGCCGCCACCAGACTATCGTTGATATCGATTGCATCAATGCCGGCCTTAAGACATAACTGGTGAGGCTTATTACCATATCGCTCCATAGGACCCAGCGCTATAATAGCCAGATCATATTTTTTTAATATTTCAATAGCCTGCTCTTGCTCATCAATATCCAGTTGCTCAACAGTTACATTATTTTTTTTACTGACATTTTCCTGGGGACGTCTGGCAGCACTCGCAATACTAATCTGAGGATAACTAGCACTCAGATAGTTAACAATTCTTTTGCCCGTCTCACCACTTCCGCCGAGCACAATAATTCGACTCGCTTTATCTTGTTTCATGGGTTTGCCTCCACAGGTTGTAATTGTGCCGGATCATCTTCAAACAGACTGTTTAAGGTCAGTATCCCCGACTGTTCCAGTTGCTGCATAAACCGCTCTGATTTAACGGCTTCATGGAGCATAAACACGCCATTAGCGGTAATTTCTCCCTCTATAACATTTTTTGCCGTAATACCAATGACTGTACCTGTTGCTTCGTAAGTATCTGCCAAAGCCATTTTTCCCTGCGCTAATTCGCCAGACTCGTATTCCACATCGACCTGAATAGCATAAGCAGCTTTTAGTTTACGCATATCTTTTTTCGATGCTTTCACCAGCCATCTTGCTGCTCGATCAATGCCAGACGGCGTGTTGTACAACCTAAACAATTTAGCAAGCACGCAGATAAAGGTTGCTCGTGGTCCAATATTGGCGCCAAAAACTTTTGCGGTTCTTATTTCAAAGCTACGCGCTAACCTGACAATTTCTTCAGCATGTAGCAACATAGTAGAAACTTTACCAATTGGTTCAGGAAATTCCGCTTTGTTACCGGCCTTAAACATTGATACCTTAACCAGATCGTTATCTTCAAAATAGCAAAAACCTTTTTCGTCTCCGAAATCACCCAGACCATAAATGATGTCCCAGGCGGAGTTGTAACTCCAGGCATCACGTCCTACATATTGCACATCCAGCTGACTGACTTTCCTGCCTTTTGCTGTGGCATCGAGAATATATTTGGGAAAAGCACCAGATAACCCCGGTAACAATCCCACATTGATAATAATCGGTACTGGTGAAGGATTTTTCAGTTCATCTTTATCCAGACTTTTTATAACCGGATCGTAACCACCAGCATCCACCAGCGGAGTCGCCGTTTGCTTGCAAATTTTCGCCACTCGATCGCCAATGATACCTGATGGGCCAATACAGGAGATCAATACATCGGCGGTATCACAAATACTTTTAAGCGATTGGGTTTCCTTAACAACATCTAACTGTATCCGTGCAACGCGTTCACTGAAACGCGACTTGAGCTCACTGGGTATAAGGTGTTGCTGACGTGACGCCAGGGTCACACGACATTGAGTATTATTTAATAAATATCGAGCGGCTTCAATACCTACCCGCCCGAACCCGCCGAGAATAACAATATGCTGATTGTTCATAGTCATCTTTTTAGTCAATATTTATTGTTGAACAGGAACATGAGTCTGGTTCTATTCCTGCTATCCCGGTAGCCATCAAAGCTAGCTACAATTTTTCATATGGACCAGACTTTAAAGCGATCCACTCTTACAAACAACTTGCTCATCTGTACTGGTGTTAATACATAACATTGAATGAAATTCCGATATTTCTTGGGTCACTCGCTTCTGCGGTTGGTCCAAAGCCAAATTCAAACTCCACTTTTGAGTAATACACATCTAGTGCATTTTTCACCCATAAATAAGCACTCCAGCTTTCCGCTTCTACACCAAACCTTGCGTTGAGCAAGCTGTATGCATCCTGCTTTAATTTATTAGGCGCATCAAAATAAAAAGAACCAATGTACTGGTTATCAACCTGACTAAAAAGTGTAAGTCCGTGACCAATGTCGGTACGGTTTTGAATGATCAGACTGGCAGTAAGTTCGGGTGCATTGGGTAATCTATTTCCAGAAAAATTTTCCGATTCATAACTCATCAGATTAACGCCAGTATATTCATCAAATTCTGCATCGGTATAATTTCCAGAAAATAAAATTAACCAGTCTTCGCTAGCCACAAAACGCGATTCAAACTCGACGCCCTGGCTACTACTTTTCGCAGCATTATCGGTAATAATTGTACCGGAAGGTAGTAACTGCTGAACCTGCTGATCATCAATATCGACTTTAAACAAAGCCGCTGTAATCGATAAACGGTTATCAATTAATCGACTTTTGTATCCAAGTTCATAATTAATGCTGGTCTCTGAGTCAAAGGTTGGACTCTCCATATTTGGGTACAACGTATCGAACCCTCCAGCACGGTAGCCCTTACTGACAGAACCATATAAAAGAGAATCTTCAGCGGCATCATAGGAAAGAACGACTTTCGGTAAAATCTCGTCAAAATCTTCGCTGCCAGAAAAAGTGGCTACAGTACCGGTTGATTGAGCGTTAATATGAACGGTCGCATCCCTTTCTTCATGGTCAAATCGAATGCCCGTAGTCAGCGTCAATTGTTCGGTCAATGAAAAGTCAATCTGACCAAATGCGGCGTGCCCCTTATTTTCCTTTTCAGAATTCGTTTTATCAACATAAGGACCACCGAAACCAATAGCGTTGTAATCGGACAGGTTGACACTAGCCACTTCAAATTCTGCTTTATAAGCATATAATCCAGCTATCCAACGCCAGGAACTTCTTGCTTTAGAGTTAAAGCGTAATTCCTGACTAACCTGTTGGTGCTCTTCGTCTGAAGTGCTATGGTAAGCAAAACCTTCAGTGCTACCACCGTCCTGATCAGCAGAATTTAAGTTATCCCAGTCCCGCCAGCTGGTAATTGACGTCATATTAAAATGTTGCCCTTCCCAGTCAATGGTCAGCGCAGAGCCAATGGAGTCGCGCTCATCAACGCCTTCAAAGTCAAAATTAACTTCCTGAGGATTCGCTTTTATCGCATCTCTGGGTCCCATCGCATAGGAGTCTCCCCTGAATTTTTCGAAATCAACCGACAGCACAGCTTCCAGTTTTTCGTTAACATCCCAGACCAGTTTTGCACGACTACTAATATCATCACGAGCACCAAAATCTTTATCCAGGAAAGTGTTTTTTAAATGTCCATCACCATTCAATGCCGATAAAGAAAAGCCAAAAGATAAAGAGTCCTCCACTAAAGGAGTGCTCATACTACCGGTAAATTTGCTGTATTCAAGTTCGTCATAAGAAACAGATGCTCTGCCTTCAAACTCACTCCCTGGCTTGCGAGTAACAACATTAATAACACCACCAAGTGAGTTTCCACCATAAAGCGTACCTTGTGGACCACGCAATACTTCAATACGCTCTACATCCATCAAGTCCATATCAAAGGTACCATTATTGGAATAATTAACGCCATCAACATAAAATCCAACGGTCGGGTCGGTAAACAGGCCGGGACCGATACCACGAATAAAAATATTAGTATCTCGACGTCCACCCCAACTAAAAACATGCAGGTTAGGAACATGTTGAGACAAATCGGTGAAAGATTCGATGCCAAGCTCGGTTATCTCGTCGCCTGAAATGGCAGAAACACTAGATGAAACATCCATCAGGTCCTCACCAATTTTTTCGGCGGTGATTATGATTCGCCGTACTTCATTTTGACCAGCTTCATCTTCATCATCATCAGCAAGTACATTTGTAGTGCTTAAACCACATAAAATAAGTACCTTTACGAAATTCCGACACACTGATGTGCAGGTACAAAGAACTGATGTGTAACTAAAAAGAAATGTGTGGCAGCTGGTTAATACTCTAATACTCATTTTTTTCCTTTCAACAAATTAAAAACACCAGCTATTGTCTAGTCAGTTCAACACCCTCACTACCCTGAAAGGATTTTTAGTGCCCCTTTCTGTATTAATACAGAATTTTTTGTATAAAGTTTTAACAGCTAACTGTTGATAGAGAACGTGCCAGAGATTGTAATTTCAAATCAATTATTTCCAGCCACTTACGGCTAATTTCCGGGTCAGTTACTGTGTTAAAGAAACTGATTAATAATTGATGTTCTGATGCAAGGTTAAAACAAATAGTTGGTCGATTGTTGAGTTGAGCACCGCCGATGTCCTTCGGAATGGCATTGGCAGTCACTTGAAAATTCTGCAGCGTTGCGCCCTGTAACATTTCTGGATTAAAATTCAAACTGATATTATCAATATTGGCAATGATAAAAGCGACCGGATCATTAACTTTATTTGCCATACCGCTTCCCAGGGCAAATTCTAACAACTTATACATGCTGACTTCGGCCCGCTGTAATTTAGCCTGATACAATCTTTGATTGATCTCAGTGGCTATCTGAAAAAGAGGCCGTCTGGTATCAATCGTCACGGGTAAATAAGCAATGTAGTTTCCGATACATTTCTGCCGCATAGGCATGTTCAGAATATCCACCATGACTCTGAAGCTAACCATAGGATTATTAGTCTGTGGTTTGAAGTGGCAGCTCAGCGTGTGGTTTGTTTTTGCCAGCAAAGCACAAATTAAATTGTGAGGAGAAACCTGAGGACATTTTTCCTCGCAATAGCGGATTAACGGTTCTATCGAAAGCCGCTTCATAGACGGCTGGTCAGTACTTGCACGATACTGTTCTAACATGGTCGGAAGTGCTTTGTGAGGTGTTGCATATGGCATCGTGTCTGACACTTTATAAGTCATCAAACTCAAGGTATTTTTTACATGGCGCAAACGCCCCACATTGATCAACGATTGCTGACTTCTGGTACTCAGAGCATAAATATCCTGCGGGCTCGGCGAACACAAAGAGGTCACCTGCTCAATAATAGCCTCTCTGCTGGCCTCATCACCGGTAACAAGCGCATTGTAGTAACGCAAAACCTGATTGAACAGTAAAATCGCTGATTTACCATCACAGTAACTATGCTCACCACTTTGCATCAAAACAAAATGTTCCGGATCCGCTTTATCAGTAAAGAGCGTAAAAAACATGGGTGGGTTTCTCACCGTTGCTTTAATACATCCTGCTTCGCGGTAAGCCATCGCGACAACCTGCTCAAGATCGACACTCTCCTTCACTGTAAATAAAGGTTCCATGTCAGAAAGATCCTGCCACTGACCATTATAATTTTTGAGCGGCGCAATTCTTCGCTGAAACCGCTGAACGTTACCGATAACCTGGTTAACACTCTTGTCCATTAACGCAACTTTGACCTTTCCTGCAAACCGATAACTGAAAATAAAGCGTACACCACAACGAACCATGGAAAGATCTAACTTAGAAAGACCTGATTTAGAGAGACCGGATTTATAGAGATCATTACTAGCGGACATTGACAAATTCTCACCTCAATAATAAGCGATTAACGAAAAAAATTCTGCCTTAGCTTTGAGACAACAATCGCTGCCAGCTGGCTAATGTCGGCGCTTCGACTAACTGTACAAATGTCACACAGCTCCCCTGATTGCGCCACTGATTCAGCAGTTGCATAATTGCCATAGAGTCCAGCCCAAGTTCCAGCAAATTGGTATCGTCCGCTATATCGGTCTCAATGAAAGGGGTAAGTTCATAGATTTGAGTCAAAACTTGCTGTTTATCCACACAAAAAGCATTACTATTTTTCTGGTTCACAATATTTACTCCGGAAATCACTCTGCTCTGGCAGCAGACAAGTAATCGCTTTATCCACCACCAGATTATTTTTGTTAGCTGGTATTAAAAAACCATAGAATTATTACTGGGACTTCGTTCAAGCATTTGTCGCAAAGGATTGACAATAATTAATTCCGGCTTTTGCGTCAGTTCAAGTTTCAGTTGCGCCTGTCCCTGTTTAAATTGCAACGGCTCTTCATATAAAACGCTAGCCCCCTGCTCTCCACCTAACACTTTCACTAACGCAAAGCCCTGATAACCAGACTCCTTATCTTTACCCGCATGGTAGCGATATTCGGAGGCAGAAAACATGGCCTTAAGTTGATAGTTTTTTTGTTTGTTAGCGGACATTTGAGTGGATGCGACCCTGAAGTCATAATAACGAGTGGTGTTGAATAATTCAGACAATCTGTTCTGCAGTTCTGCGTTGGGCGAAGCACTGAGCAACAACTGCACCAAATCATCTACCTTGACAAAAGGTGCTTTTTGTCGCTTATTATTAGCGTGAAAAAAATGACTCAACTGCTGGCTGAATAATTGATTACCTGACAAACGATACGCCGAATACAACGCAAGTACCGCTTTACTATCCGCGTAACTTTCCGTATCCAGTTTGACTGTCTCAGCTTCAAACTTATCTTCTGTGGTTCGTTCTCGTAAATAGTTGTCACTGATTTGATCAACGAAAACAGCAAGAGATTCTTCTCCCAGTTTTGCTTCAACAGCTTTAAGTCCTTGTAAAACAGGAATAGCCTCGTCGATTAATGGTCGACCCGGCAGATCAGCAACAGGAACCTGTTGCCACCATACCCGACTCACATCTCTGGCTATTTGAAAAGTAATCCAGTCTGTCGCGGGCTGTTGCCTGTAATCATGCAACCAGACCTGATTTTCGGGAATCACGAGTAGATTGCCACTCACCTGAGTTTTTGTCATGCCATTGGGCACTTCGGCTATGCGCAAACTTGAATAGGGAAATGCACCCCATTGCCGATAGCCTTCTGAAAGCGCCTGCTTTGCCGCGATAAGAATCTGAGGTACATTCTGCCCATGTTCAGGATGATGATATATTTCCAGTTGCACTGTTTCTCCACCATCCTGCGAATGCCAGCTATCTTGCGCCAGTTGATAACTGGCAGACACCATATGTAAGTCCCAGGGGAGCACTTGTTCGCTCTGGTAAACAGATAACTGACGGCCAGCCTTTTCCTGTGTCAACACTAAGTTACCAGGAGCAAGCGCCACTTGCCCAATATCAGTGCTGATGGTAACTCGACTGGTGATAAAATCAGCATCATCAGTGACCGCAAAATCGCTTCCTTTCATATTATCAACTGAGCTGGCAGCTAACTGCTTTTCTCCCAATCCATACTCTTGCCTGAGACCAACCGATCTGATTTCGCGACTTTTATCATAACCAAAAGCCGGCCAGAGTGCAGAATCGAAAAAACTACCATCAGCGACAATAGTTCCATGATATTCAAACTCATCATTACTGAAACCCTCATAAGCAACCTCCAGCTTAACATTTAATTGTGCAATCTCTCCTGGCTGCAAAGGACTCGGTAGCTGGTAGTGTAAACGTCGATGTACGGCATCAGAATCTACTGGTTGTAATACCTGTTGATTATATTCAAGCAAGCTGATGTTGGTGAAATCTGCATAGTTGAGTATCAACTCAGAAACAGCCGCTGAATGTTTATTTTTCAGTTTCAGCTGAGCAGAATAATTAGCCCGTCGTTCTTTGGGAAAAAGTTCAACATTCAAGTCGGCGGCTATAATTTTGGGCTGAGCATCATGGCGAGTAGTGCCATAACGTATTTCATAATCTGCCTGCTCAGCAAATTGTTGGTCACTACTCTGATACTGATTACGTACTATCATGCCGGAGTGTATATCTTGAGCAATCCATACAAAACTCAGACAAAACAGACAAGCCATTACAGCGCTGACAGGACTAACACGAGTAAGCGCTTCGAGCAGTCTGGCCTTTAAAGATGTATTAATACCACGAGGCCACAACCAGTAAGCAATAACTAATAAAGTTGCATACAAAGACAGCCAGTAAAACGCGAAGCTCTGGTTACGCTGAAGAAACTGTCCGCTTGCTTCAAATTCGGAGAGCTGTACAAAGAAGGGCCACGCCCATAAGTACATGAAATTTTCCACCGTTTTAACTTCGTTAAAAATGGCAGGGGTTATACACAAAATGACGGCAACACTCTGGGCCAATGCTTTGTTACGGAATACTGCATAACAAATCACTGAAATCAGCCCATAAGCTAACATCAAAGGTAACAGCACAAGAAAAGTAACATGACCAATAACAGACCAGCTAGTCTCGAAAAAACCTTGTCCATACTGAACCAGCAAGACCGACACCACTGGCACAAACGATAAAATCAGCGCCATATACATTACGCCAGCCAGTTTCGCCAACAATAACGACCACGTGGGTACTGGACAGGACTCAACCAGCTGATCAAGACGAAAACTTTTTTCTCGGTCACAAAGTTCAATTGAAAAAAATGCAATCGCGACTAAAGTAAAAATAAGGCTGGGATACATCAAGCCCGGCAACAATAGCAAAGCTTTGGGCAGCAACTTACCACTGCCTTCAAAGTCCACCGGTTCGTAGGAAAATCCTGCCAGCACCAGCATCAGAATAAGCGTTAACATAGAAAGATAGAACGCTTTATTCGTCAGAACAACGCAGAATAAACGCCACCCGGAACTCAATGCGTGAATTAACCAGTAACGGTTACCTGGCGGAGTAAAAGACAATGTCAGCGCAGCCGGACTCTGATGCTTGTCAGCAACTCGGGAACTTTGTTCTGCCTTTGCAGTAGCTTTCGCTTTTATTTTACCTGCACGACTTGCCCCACGATTCTTTGCCTGCTGCAATAATTGACACACATCAAACCTGACCAGCGCAACTAACAACAACAGAACGGCTCCTATGATATAAAGCAAACGATTCTGCAAAAGCTCGCCTTCAAATACCAGAAAATTCTCCATTCGCTCTTCTGCCGTCCAATAGTAAATCTGCCCTTCTACGGTGACCTTACCCAGCGGATCCAGTATCTGAACCAATGAAGATTTTGGTGCACCATCACCATACAGTGCCGTGATCATGACAAACAAACCGACTGCAAGCATCATTAGTGCATAGGCCGGTCCAGCTCTGCCAGTGAGTGCCGTCAATGCAAAAGTCAGAGAACCATAAACAAAACAGGCAGGTAACACCCATAATAAAAACGCATGTCCAATGTGCGCCCAGGGCATCGCAACAAAATCTGATGAAGGATGAATACCAAACGTGGCTGTCACATAGGGCATCGTTATAAACCCAACAACCACAGAACTCATCACCAGTATAAATA
>JADGFG010000066.1 GCA_016743995.1 Kangiellaceae bacterium
GTATTTTATAATCCTTTTTGCTTCATACTGTGAAATTTGTGACACTGAATTAATTCTTGCATCGCTCTCCGTATTTTTTTTCTTTGAAATTAATTGTTCACATAAATAACTCGGGCTAACATATTTAACATGCCGTTTTGAAAAATCAGCAATAGTTTTTAGCTTATTCTGGTAATGAGGACGCGGTTGCCGACTGGGATAGGGGGCGGCATATTGCTCATAAGGCCGGTCCGGGTATTGAATAAGTGTACTGGTTTGAGTCGTGGTATGAGTGCTGGGGCTGGTAATGATAGTTATTATAAGCGGTTTGAGTGTCATAGTAGGAAACCGGGTACAGATGTTCTCGAGTCAGAATAACTAAGTCAGGTGTAGTCAGACTTTGCAGGTAAGAGATATTGCCAACCTGATAATTGTTCAGCTCAGTAATCAAAGTGTTACGTTTATCATCAGAAGACATTCTGTTCAGTTGATATTGGTTTCTCCAACCAAATTCCAGTAAAACCTGCTCTAGATCTGATGGAGAATTGTGAAAATTGCGGCTACATAGTGTATGCCCTAACTGCATTTTATAACTACGATCGTCATGCCTGATTGTACCGCACTGGTAACCACTGCCACTCAGTGAGCCACCATCTGAAAGGCGAGCAATATCCCATTCATTTAACAAAGAACAGTAATTCTGAGGACTCTGTCTAACTTCGTGATAACTGGTCGGCGTGTACCCCGCTGGACAATACTGACCTGAAACCTTGATATTGTCTGCCGTTGCAATAGAAGCAAACTGTGAGGCAATAATTAAACCTGCCGTAAGACCAGCTTTTACTGGCAGAAGTAGAGTCATTGAATTGAAATAATTTTTTAAACTAAACATATTTGAATCCCGTTTTCTTTGTAATTTACAGCTGTGTTATTTTTTCAAGCTGTTTTATCTTGATTGTTTATCATGTTAAACAGACAGAGTTGAATGTAAGCTGAATGGATTGTTTACCAGAGAAATATGTCAGTTTTTAGAAGCAGCCAACAAAAAAATTGTGAGATTGCTCTCTTTCTTAATTGAATGTTTTGATTTATATTTCGCGTTCCGATTACTATGCCTGCTCTTAAGTAGCATTAATAAATTATTGAGGAAACAAGATATGTCCCGTTTAAGGTTTATCAAATCAGTATTCTTAACTGTTTTTAGCTTACTTTACTTCATGCACCCGGCTTACTCCGATAGTTATGATTCTATACATAAGGCAAAAAAAAATAAAAATGCTCAGCCCGTCATCTGGATTGGAGATTTCAATAACTTTGATGATGCCGTTGCCTTAATGTTAATGGCAAAAGATCCACGGTACAAACTTGAGCTTGTCGTTGTTGAAGAGTCATATAATTCTGTCGCTCATGGAGTAAATACTGTCTATAACATTCTCGAGTGGCTTGGCAATCTGAATGTTTCTGTGATTCGGGGAGCATACCATTCGGTTGAAGAGGTAAAGTTTGGGGCAAATGGTGAAAGTGCTGTGGGAACGAAGGTCCTGGATGAGCATTCAATACCTGGAGTTCCAGATTATCAGATTCCAAATTCGTCTGATTTTACAACCGGAACCTGGAACCTTGAGCGGCGAAATGTTATGGGGATTAACCTTTATGGGCAGTTTGTTCCTGGTCCATGGCGTGATAATGGCGCAACACTTTATGCTACCGAGCATCTGCTTCCTGATGCACAGCAAAAGAACTATCACTTTCAGGGAAACCAGGGCAGAGCATTTAAGTTTAAGCTGGCAGAGAATATTATTCTGGATAAGCTGACAGCATTGAATAAGAAAGCCGTACTGATCAATACAGGAAAAATGACAACGCTTGCCCGAGTACTGGCAAAAGCAAAGTCTTCTCAATTCAAGAAAATTAAAAAATCAGTTATTATGGGAGGAGGATTTCAAGGCCTGAAGCCATTTACCGCAGAGTATCCTGCGGCCTGCTATGGAAACAAGAGCAGAAACCTTGGAGGTAATATTTTTTCTCACCATAGCTTTAATTGTGAAAGTGACTTTAGTACGCATCAGGAGTTTAATATTTTTCTTGACCCTGTGGCCGCCAGTCAGTCATTTGATTTGCTCTCAATTAACAAAGTGCCAACTTATCTGATCCCTACCAATGCGACTGACCTCGCAAAAATTAAAATGAGTAGTATTACGAGACTTGCGGAAAAAAATGCAACACCAGAATCATGTTATGTATCAAGGTTGTTCTCTAATATAAGAGATTTTGAAGGTGGTGACTTTAATGGTAACGGTGACTTTGCATTAGACTCTGTGATTCGACTCTGGGATATTATGGCTGCGCTTGCTTTGTTAGAGCCGAAGTTAATACAAGAAACAGAAAAAGCCTATGTTGAGGTTGAACAGCTTAATCCGGGATTACAAAATAGCAGTACGCCTTACGATCCCATTACTTTTGATCCAATGGTTGGTAAAACATCTTTACACAATACAGGCACTGGTATGAAAATAAATGTTGTACTGCAGATGAATGTCGAAGCTGCCAGAAATAGCATGATAAAACGATTACGTAAAAACTATAATTCTGCAGTTGAGGGGCCTGAGTGTGATTAATACAATAAATATTTTTTGCGTAATTAGTCTGGTTTTCACAATAATGAAGCCAGATAAATAACTGATTTTAAGTTTTAACAGGAAGTCACTTGAGAAAAAATTTTAATATTTGGTAATTCTGCATCGGGTAAATCGACGCTTGCCAGAGCGCTTGCCGATGCAGACCAATTAGCTCATCTTGATCTTGATACGGTGGCGTGGCAGTCGACCGTTCCACCTGAAAGAAGACGACTTGATGAATCTAAAAAAGAAATTAACACATTCGTCAGGCATAATGCTGGCTGGGTTATTGAAGGGTGTTATGCGGATCTATTAGAGTTGGTAACACAAAGTGCTAATGAGATTATTTCTATGAATTTGCCTGTGGACGCCTGTATTGCCAATGCAAGGAAGCGGCCATGGGAGCCTCACAAATATGAATCGCCTGAGGCTCAAAACATTAATCTGGAAATGCTCATCAAGTGGATAATGCAGTACACAGAAAGAAATGACGCCTGCTCTGAAATTGCCCATAGAAAACTTTATGACAATTTCAAGGGTAAAAAAACGTTATATATTTCTAGGGAATCTGGGTCGCTATAAACAACAGGTCTTTGAATTACTCCTCTTAATTATCCGCAACACAGTAAATAGTTTGCTCTTTGAGATATTGTAAGTCAGTAACCATTTGTTTCGAAAAGAATATTTCTATATAGTCTATTTAAGAAGCTTTAACCTTTAATATCAGTTTTTTATTTTGTGCGAGGCAAAATAAAAAACCAGAATAATAACAGGGTGGGGAAAAGTGAGAAGCATTTGTATTGGTCCAGCATTCTGGATACGAACATTTTGCATTATGTCTGCGTTTTTTGTCGTAGTGCTTTCTGGTTGTGGTGGTAAAGACGGGTCACCTGGTGGGCCGGGATTACCGGCAGGCGTTGATATCAGTAAAGCAGATGAAATTGTTGCGAGTATTTCATCAGTATCTGTCGATGATGTAACCCTTATTGAATTTCGTCTGATCGATGGACATGGTAATCCCGTTATCAACTTACAACCAGGTAATATCAGCTTTCTGGTTGCAAAACTGGTCCCCGGAACCGATGGTAATGTCAGTGCCTGGCAAAGTTATATTAATAAAATTGAAGCACCAGGTGTGGGACCAGGTACCGAAAGTAAATTACAGGCTACGACAGAGTCTGGATCTACAGGTGAGCTGGTTGATAATAAAGACGGTAGTTATCAGTATCAGTTTTCAACTCATCTGAAAAATGTTACTGAGCCAGCAGAAATAGCTTTTCAACCAACCCTGACTCATCGTTTTTCATTTGAAATCAGAGGATTTGTTCCGGTCATTAACCCTGTTTATGATGTACGCCCATCTGATGGTGCCACCAGTAAACTTTTTTCTCGTGAAATAGCGAACATAAAACAATGTAATCAGTGCCATGAAAAACTGGCCTTTCATGGTGGGGCCCGTTTTGAAATGCAGCAATGTGTTATGTGTCATAACCCTGGGACTGCTGATGCCAATAGTGGCAACACGGTCGATATGACCGAAATGACACATAAAATTCATCATGGTAACAACTTGCCGAGCGTTATCGCCGGTGACGACTACTGTATTTATGGTTTTGGCGATACGCCACATTGTTATGGTGATGTATCTCACCCTCAGGACATTCGCCAATGTGAAACCTGTCACTCAGATAAAGATGAAAGCACCCCGCAAGCTGCCAACTGGTATGCAGCACCAACAGTAGAAGCCTGTGGCTCCTGCCATGATGATGTGAATTTTGAAACCGGAGTCAATCATGGCTCTGGCATTGTTGCTGACAACAGCCAGTGTTCCAGCTGTCATGCCTCTAATCCTGATAGTCGCCTTGAAGTGCGTCAGGCGCACCGAATACTCGCACAGGAAGCCGTTGAGCGGTATCAGCTAAATATTCTCAGTGTCCTGTTCACAGGAGTAGGAACTGCACCTGTTGTTACCTTTTCAATCACTAACCCCGGTAGTAATCATTCATCTTATGATCTGGCAAATAATACCATTTTAAAATCGAGTACTTTAAGATTTTATGTTTCATGGAATTCTGAAGAACTGAATAATGCTGGAAATGGAACCAATAATGCGCAGCCGGAACGGACTAATGTTTACGAAAGTGGCGTTTTACAGGCTTCTGATAATGGTGATTTCACTTATGATTTAACTTTAACTAATGTGGCAACGGGAGCTGAAGGTTCGGGGTTGATTCTTTTTGAAGGGAAAGTTGTTGAGACCTACGGGGATGTACCAATAACAACTCAACAACATTTATTTATTATTAATTCAACTGACGCGCAGCCAACGTCGCGACGACAAAAAGTACTATTGGATCGTTGTAATGACTGTCATCAGTTAACGGCTTATCACGGCACCCGAAATAACAACCTGGAATCCTGTGCGACTTGTCATAATCCAGACGCTGCCAGAGGTGGAACGCCGAGCCGTGGGCCAATGGATATGAAGCACTTTGTACATCGAATCCATGCTATTGATGATATTCGTTATCCGCAAAGAAGCAGTAATTGCAAAGCTTGCCATACCGATGATGGTTTTTACCCGGTCTCACAAATCAGTGGGGTATTAGCAACCAGTATCAATCGAGGTGTTAATCAGGCTGACCCCACCGATAACAACCGTATTACGCCTAATTCAGCCACTTGTTCAGTTTGCCATGCCAGTGCTGAAGCAAAAAGTCATATGGAAGGACATGGTGGTTCATTTGATGCCTGCCAGGAAACTGATGGAACGCTTTTCAGGCGGATCGATTTTTGTGGTCCGGGCGGAGATAAAAGCGGTAGTTTTCCGGGAGAAAGTTGCAGCGTTTGTCATGGACCTGGTCGAAGTGCAGATGTCGCCAAAGCACATAAACAGGAGTGAAATGATGTCCTTGAAAAAAAATCACATACAGCCAGTTCATTTACTGTTGAGTACTTTATGTTTGTTTATTGCTTTTTCGGTTAATGGTGCCAGTGAGATTGCAAAAAAACTGACAGCAAAAGATAACCGGAAAAATCAGCAATTTACTTACGAAGGTACAGAAAAGTGCTTAAGTTGTCACTCTGCCGAAAAAATGCAACTCATGGGAAAGGGGCCACATGGTAAAAAAGATAATGCCAGTACGCCTTACGCTCAACAGGGTTGTGAATCTTGTCATGGGCCCGGCAGCTTCCATGTTTCACGTGCTCATGGTGGTCGTGGTTTTCCAAAAATGGTCACTTTTGGTAAAAAAGCCTCTTCCAGTATTAAACAACAAACAACTGCCTGTTTAAAGTGTCATGGAAAGAAAGGCGCTCATATTAAGCCGATACAATGGCCCGGTAGCAGTCATGCTGTTGCTGGATTGTCCTGCTCCAGTTGTCACCAGTTGCATACTGAAAAGAGACCTCTCTCCAGTCAGAAAACGCAGGCCGAAAAGTGCTATTCCTGTCATAAAAAACAGCGAAAACTTCATCCGAAATTTGAGCGGAAAGGCATTGAGTTTAATAAACTGAATTGTTTTACCTGCCATGATGTACATCAGCTGATACATCAGGCCGACAATAAAACGGCTAAGAATCAGACAGTAAAATGAGAAACTTTTAATGAATTTTTACTTTCTGAAATACCTGACTGGTTATTTTATTCTCGCGTTGATTTGCCTGTCAGGCTGGAGTACTTTCCTGTTTGCTCAGGATGCTTCTGTTATAAATGAAAATGGTGGTGCAAAAGAAAATGCTGAGAAAAAAGAGACAACTGATATTAATAAGCCTCATTACCAGTCAGCGGGAAAGTGCGTAAGCTGTCATAACGATCCGGCGTTACTTCAAATTTTCAGAACACCTCATGGACAGGGGGCTGATTCGCGCACTCAGTTTGCTGAGAAGCAATGTAAAACCTGCCATCAATCTGAACAGGCCCATGGTGACAGACGAAAGATGACGGCACTGCCTGCACCCGGGCATCAGGTGGTTCTCAAATTTTATCGAGATAATTCGGATAGTGCAAAGCAAAAAGATGCCCCCTGTCTTGGTTGTCATCAACGGAACTCAACTCATGTGATGTGGCAGGATAGTAAACACCAGAGAGCAGAGGTGGCCTGTGTTGATTGTCATCAGTTACATCCTGCAAAGGACCCTGCACTTGATAAAACACGACAATTTGAACAGTGTAAGTCCTGTCATAAAAAACAAAGCAATGATTTTCGTAAAGCCAATACTCACCCGGTTCGGCAGGGGAGTATGGGTTGCAGCGATTGTCATAATCCTCATGACTCGACTTATAAAAATGCATTAACCTACAGCAGAGAGAGCGATTTATGCTGGAGTTGTCATGCCGCGTTGCGAGGTCCATTTTTATTTGAACATCAGCCGGTTACTGAAAAATGTACCCTCTGTCATAGTGCTCATGGTTCAATTCATACGGGCATGTTAACCAGGCGAGCACCGCTGTTATGTCAATCCTGTCATTCTTCAAGAGGTCATCCGAGCTTATCGTTAACGCCTGATAGTTTGCCAGGACGTAGACCCTCTCCGTTTGTATTGAGTCAGAGTTGTTTAAATTGTCATGCTCAGATACATGGTTCCAACCACTCATCTGGTGGAGTGCTCACCCATTGAGAACCGTCGATAACCAATTGACAGTCAGACAGCTTATTTTTTTGTTGATAAGCAGTTTCATTGTACTCGATGGACACGCGGTTGAGCTGCAGACACAGGCAAAAAATGAAAGTGCTTTATTCAAAGATGACTGGTTATGCCAGAAATGTTTTTATCCAGAAGGCTGGGAACTCGATTTTGAATCTGGGCTGGCTTATCTGGGAGGAGAGCCCTATTACTTTGGACATTATACCGGACTTGATGAAAAGGGAGCGCATCTGCTCGCTGATTTATCTGCAGAGTATTGGCGAAAAGATGCGACTTTTTTCAGCTTTCAGGGAAAAAATCTCGGGCTGGAGTCTCGACAGTTTGAGATGACTGGTGGCCGACAGGGAATTTTCCAGGCAGATGTTTTTTATACTGCCATACCCGTGCGCCAGGGGAATCAGGGGGAGACTCCTTATCTGGGAGCTGGCAGTGATACATTAACTTTAGCCTCCGACTGGGTGGCGGCATCAACCACTCAAGATATGACTCAGTTAAGAACGTCATTGAATCAGGTTACTTTAGATCGAACCTGGAAAAAACTGGGCATGGCACTCAGCGTTAATCCCTGGGAAAACTGGCAACTTGATTTACAGTATAGTCAGATTGATGAGCAGGGAAAAAGCCAGACGGCAGGCAGCTCTTTTTTTAATACGGCAGGTTTGATAAAACCGATAAATGGAAAAACGGAGCAAGCTGTTTTGATGGCTTTGTATCGTTCGGATGCCTGGAAACTGAGGGTTTCTTATCTCGTTTCGGATTATGTTAATCGCTATGAGTCTTTGTCCTGGCAAAATGCCTATTTATCAACATCCGGACAATTACAGGGGCAACAGGCACTATCACCGGACAATGAATCACACAGTCTGGATCTGACGGCAAGCTGGCAGTGGCTGGTACATACTCGGATTAACGGCGAAGTTCGCTTTGGGCAGATGACTCAAAATCAGCCTTTGTTAACTCAGTCATTAGCGGCTTCTCAGAATAGCTATTTATCTTCGAATGCAAAAGTGGAAACTTTCAACGCAAAATTAAAATTATCCAGTCGAATTTTACAACCCTTAAACCTTGAGTGGGTGATCGACTTTGATGAGCGAGACAATCAGACACCTGAACGCGAATGGTTGCAGTTTGAAAATCAGTTTTCTTCTCCGTTTTATCAATCTAATTTTGCTTATGATTACCAACGTAAACAGCTGGCCATGCAGGGAGAGTATTACACCAGTAATGGATGGCAATTACTCGCGGGTATTGATACGGAACGTTTTTCACGTAGTCACCAGGAGCGCCGTACCACTCAGACTAATGATCTCTGGTTTCAGACCAGAACTCAGCTTAATGAGTGGGCTGGGATCGATTTCAGGTTAAACTCAGAATCGCGTAATGGCTCAGATTATCAGGCATTACGTGATGAAAAAGGCGTGCAAAATTCGCTGATGCGAAAATACCATCTTGCCGACAGAGATCAGCTGGCGGCAAGGTTTCAATCGATGTTTTACATTAATCAACACATTGATCTGCTACTGGAGTTTGAGCACAGTGAAGAAGATTACAACGCTTCTCTGGTTGGCCTGGCTCAGGTTGAGTATCAAAGAATGGGGGCAGATTTATCTTACATTTTTTCTGACTCTTCATCGACTTATGCGAGTTACAGCCAGGAGTCTTACCGTTCTATTCAGAATGGCAGTCAGCACTTTGCTGATGCTGACTGGACTGGCACTGCCAGAGATCGTTATGATGTCATTGCGCTAGGGATTAAAATTCCAGACTGGCTGGAGCGTTTTAATTTGCAGCTTGAATTTCAGGTCGCCGATTCAAAAAGCCGAACTCAAAATGATACTGGCGGTCTGTTTGTTGAATTTCCCTTATTGAAAAGTCGTTGGGAACAGGTGAAACTCGAACTGGAATATCCTCATAATGATTCCTGGTTTTTTACGGTGGAGTATCGGTTTGAAAATTTTGATTCTAATGACTGGGCGCTGGACAATGTTGAAGTGGATACCATGCCACAGATGATTGCGATGGCTAACGAACCTCGTCACTATCGAATTAATGGTCTTTATCTAACGGCTCGTTATCTGATAACCGCTGAGTCCTCTGATTGATTATCTGAAGGAAATGAATATTGCAAATTAAGATAAAAAAAGGCTTGGATATTCTGCTCAAAGGAGAGCCAGAACAGCGAATTTCAAACTTCAAAACCGTATCAGAAGTTGCTCTGGTGATGGATGATTATGTCGGTTTAAAACCTCGCCTGCTCGTTGCTGAAGGCGAACAGGTTGAAAAAGGAAGGCCTGTTGTTGAAGATAAAAATGATTCCGGTATTCGTCTGGTTGCGCCTCTTTCTGGAGAAGTGATCGCTATTCATCGTGGTGACCGGCGAGCACTGCTGTCAGTTGTTATCAGGCAAACTAATCCGCAAAACAAGCAAGGCTCTCAAGCGCCAGCTTTACCTGGCACACTTAATCCATCAGAGAAATCTCTGGCTGGGCAATTGCAACAAATTGGATTGTGGACTGCATTTCGTACCAGGCCTTTTAATAGAACACCGGCTTCAGATAGCAGACCGCAGGCCCTGTTTATTACCGCGATGGATACGGAACCGTTAGCCGCCGATCCGTTAGTTGTGATTGAAGCAACAAAAAGCGATT
This sequence comes from Kangiellaceae bacterium, assembly GCA_016743995.1. GTDB lineage: Bacteria > Pseudomonadota > Gammaproteobacteria > Enterobacterales > Kangiellaceae > Aliikangiella. Next base: position 9,893 of record JADGFG010000066.1, read on the forward strand.
TTATTGCTGGTGCGTTGTCATTGAAAGAACTCACTGCGGGACCCGTTTTTATCTGTTCTGATGAACTGGCTGAGAAGGATTATTTTGCAGTTGCTGCATCAGACGATCCTGAAGAACAGATAAAAGTGGCTGAGTTTTCAGGTCCTCACCCTGCGGGGCTGGCTGGCACTCATATTCACTCATTATATCCCGTTGGTACGGGTGACAGTGTCTGGCATATTGACTATCAGGACGTTATTGCAATTGGACGTTGGGCACTACAAAAAGGACTTGATTTTGAACGCGTTGTTGCACTGACTGGAGAAGGGGTTAAACATCCGCGTCTGGTTAAGGTTCCTCTTGGCGCCTCTCTGGATGAAGTGTTAAGTGACGAAACCGTTAATTCATTGAATGTTCAACAAACGGTTCAGCAAACGCCTCAGGAAATAAACCTGAAAAAAGTTTATCAAACCTGCAGAGTCATTTCTGGTTCAGTACTCAGTGGACGCAGAGTGACAGCGCCTGTCAATTATCTGGGGCGTTATCATCGTCAGCTGACACTGATACCGGAACAAACCAGGAAGAAAAGTTTACCCTGGTTGAACCCATGGCAAGCTCGCTTTTCCATGTTGTCTTATTTTCAATGGGGAAAAAATAGCGTTAAAAACTGGACAACAGCGCAACAGGGACGTGCAGGCGCCATGCTGTCTCTGGAAGTCTTTGATACGGTATGTTGGCCAGAAATTTTACCCGTTCCATTATTTAAAGCGCTTCTTGTCAAAGACACTGATACCGCACAAGCCCTGGGGTGTCTCGAATTGGCAGAAGAAGACCTGGCATTGTCTGAGTTTTTATGTCCGGCAAAAAGTAACCTGGGAAAAGCATTACGAGACTGCCTGACCATTATTCAGGAAGAGGGGTAAATGATGATACTTCCTGTTTTTAGTCTAAATAACCTGTTTAGTCTCATCGATAAAAAGCATGTTAATGAAAAAACTGGCTGCGAGGAAAAACAATGCAGCTAATCAGAGCGTTAATGGGACGATTCTTTTATTTACCACCGGTTATTACATCTCGAAGTCCACATATTCGAGATACCAGTAGTGTTCATTATGTGTGGAACAGTTTTGTCATTGCCACATTACCAGCCTGGATTCTGGGCATGTGGAATATTGGCTATCAGACATTATTTAGCTATGAGTACCTGGTGTCCTCTGAAATAACTGGCTGGCGTGCGGAGTGCCTGCAAAGCCTTGGTATGGCAATGTCGGCTGATTCTCTTTTAAGTTGTCTGGCGCTTGGTTTCCTGTATTTTTTTCCCATTTTTATTATTGCCTTGTCAACGGCGGCCTTCTGGGAGTCCGTTTTTGCGCGAATAAGAAAACGAACACCAGGAGAAGGCTGTCTTTATTTTGGCTGGATGTTTGCTCTGGTGTTACCAGCGACTGTGCCGCTTTATCAGGTGGCACTTGGGTTGTCTTTTGGCCTGTTGATTGGCAGTTTAATCTACGGTGGTAGTGGTCGTTATCTGGTTAACCCTGTATTGCTGGGGCTGGCTTTTCTGGTTTTCTCTTACCCGGCACTGATTTTTGGTGAAGCAACCTGGGTGCCAATACCGGGGTTTGATCAACCAACGGTTTTAGAACTGGTTTCTGACGAAGGTGGAATTACTGTTATTGAACAGGTCGGTTATGTCTGGCAGGATCTTTTCTGGGGGCGTCAGCCAGGTCCAATGGGGGTTACCTCAGTATTTGCAGTTTGTCTGGGGGCAATTTACCTGTTGTTCATGGGGATTATTTCCTGGCGAGTTGTTGCCGGGAGTCTAATCGGATTAGTCGGGGCTGTTTTTCTGTTTAACGCGATCCCTGGTATTGAAAATCCATTGTTCGACATTCCGGTGTACTGGCATTTATTGTTGGGTGGTTTTTTATTTGGCACTGTCTTTTTTGCAACCGATCCGGTCGCTGGCGCAGATACCAGTCTGGGACGGTGGATGTCTGGTGTTTTAGTGGGGGTGATTACTGTTGTTGTTAGAGTCATTAACCCCTCTTACTATGAAGGCGTAATGCTGGCCATATTATTTGCCAGTTTGTTTTCTCCATTATTTGATGCAATATCGGTTAGCCTGAATATCAGACGTAGAGAGAAAAAATTAAAGCAACAGCAGGCTAAAAATACTTATTCATCAGAAAAAATTGAGGGGAGTCGTTAATGAATAATGATGATCCTCGTAAAGCGGTTCTGGTGGTTATTCTGGTGGCTCTCGTTTGTTCTTTTCTGGTCTCTGCTTCGATTGTTTTGCTGGCACCGATTAAGCAGGAAAATGAAATGCTGGTTCGAGGGCAGAATATTTTATCGCAGACCGGATGGGTTGAGCAGACTAATCCGCCAGACAGAGAAGCTATGCTGCTAATGCTGGAAAAACTGGATTCACGCTTGCTGGATATTAACGAAAGTGTTTTTTCTGATGCTTTTTCCATAGAAGAGTTTAATGAGCGTCGAGCAGCCAGCAATCCACAAACGAGTCACACTATTTCATCAGAATTTGATACTGCCGGTTTGGGGCGTCGCTCTAGGTATGTAGTTGTTCATCTGATCTGGAGTAATGAAAAGCAGTTACAGCGTATTATATTACCTGTGTATGGCGCTGGTATGTGGTCAACGCTTTATGGGTATATTGCACTGGATGCGACCGATTTTAATACGGTTGCATCTGCTCTGTTTTATGAGCAGGCAGAAACGCCCGGTCTGGGTGATAAGATAGAAGATTCTGGCTGGTTAGCGCAGTGGCAGGGGCGAAAAATTTATAATACTTCAGGTAGAGTCAGTTTTAGAGTTGCAGAGGGTCGAGTTGAACCGGGAACAACAGCTGCCGTTCATCAGGTCGACGGCCTGACCGGTGCAACCGTGACAGCCAGTGCAGTGACAAACCTGGTGCAATACTGGTTTGGTAAAGATGGTTACTTGCCATTTTTGCAATCATTAAATAAAACAAAGTTAAAACCAGCAGGTGGTTTATCTGAGTCATCAGAGTCTGTTATTTCTCCTGGAATAGTTGTTTCTACAGGTTCAGTTGTTTCTAAAGGTTCAGTTGTTTCTCCAGGAACAGTCAATTCTCCAGCTTCATTAAACATTAACAAAGAGGATCCACAATGAGTGCATCCGATACCTTAACAAGGCCTTTACTCAGAGAAAATCCAGTCACTTTTCATGTGCTGGGTATTTGCTCTGCATTGGCAATCACTAACTCACTGAATTCCGCTTTGATCATGAGTCTGGCGTTAACCTGTGTTCTGGTTTTATCAAATGCAAGTATCAGTTTAATTCGCAAGCACCTGCCCGGCAGTGTGCGTATTATCATTCAGATTACCGTGATTGCTTCAGCGGTTACCATTGTTGATGAACTGCTCAGTGCGTTCTTACCTGATGTTGCTCGAACACTTTCGGTATACATTAGTCTGATTGTCACTAACTGTATTGTACTTGGACGGGCTGAGGCTTGTGCCATGAGTCAGCCAGTCAGAAAAGCAGTTCTTGATGCGGTGGGTAATGGGCTTGGTTTTAGTCTGGTGTTAATTTCTGTTGCCGTTATTCGAGAACTGTTTGGTAGTGGTTCTTTATTGGGTTATCAGATTCTGGAGCTTGTGAGTAATGGTGGCTGGTACCAACCGAATGAAATGATGTTATTGCCACCGTCAGCATTTTTTATTGTTGCCGGGCTGGTCTGGCTTAACCGCACCTGGTATAAAGAGCAGGTAGAAAAGCCTGACTTTAAGCCTGCATCAGTTGAAGTTGACGAGATTTATTCATCATGAATAGTTTCTTTGAAATATTTCTGAGAGCGGTTTTTATTGAAAATCTGGCACTTGCCTATTTTCTGGGCATGTGTACTTTTCTTGCTGTATCTAAAAAAATATCAACAACGGTTGGCCTGGGGGCAGCCGTTATTTTGGTGGAAGGGTTAAGTGTGCCAATCAATAACATCATTTATCAGGGATTACTTAAAGAAGGTGCTTTAGAGTGGGCAGGTCTTGGTGAGCTGGACTTGAGTTATCTTGGCTTGTTGAGTGCTATTGGTGTGATAGCGGCAATGGTTCAGGTGTTGGAAATGGTACTGAATAAGTTTTTTCCGTCACTCTATCATTCGCTTGGTATTTATCTGCCTTTGCTAACGGTAAACTGTGCAATATTAGGGGCTTCATTATTTATGATGCAAAGAGAAATGACGCTGGGTCAGAGCGTTGCTTATGGTTTGGGAACCGGCACTGGTTGGGCAATCGCAATTATTGGACTTGCCGGTCTGCGAGAAAAAATGAAATTTAGTGATATTCCTGAAGGGTTGGAGGGATTAGGGATTACCTTTGTTACGGCTGGTATCATGTCCCTTGCTTTTATGGCGATTTCTGGAATTAATGTTTAGGAGTCTGATGAGTTGCAATTTTATCTGGATAGCCTGATGCAAATTATCTATGGAATGATCATTTTTACCGGACTGTTGACAGGTCTGGCTTTGCTTATCTTATGGGTGCGTGCCCGTCTGACTCCTGAAGGTAAGATTACCATTCTGGTTAATGATGAAAGAGAATTACAGGCCACCCCGGGGAGCAAATTACTGGCAGCCTTAGCAGAGTCAGAATTGTTTGTACCATCGGCATGTGGTGGCGGAGGCACCTGTGGTCAGTGTAAAGTTCTGGTGACTGAAGGTGGGGGAATATTATTACCCACGGAAGCATCGCATATTAATAAAAAACAGGCAAAAGCGGGAGAGCGATTAGCTTGTCAGGTTAATGTAACTGAACCAATGAAAATTCAGTTATCGGAGGCGGTCTTTGGTGTAAAAAAATGGACGTGTAAAGTTCGATCCAATCATAATGTTTCTTCCTTTATTAAAGAACTCGTTCTTGAATTACCGGCAGGTGAAATTCTGGATTTCAGAGCTGGTGGTTATATTCAGATTGAATGTCCGCCACATACCGTACAATATGAAAATTTTGATATCGATGAGCTTTACCTTGATGAGTGGAAAAAATATAAGCTGTTTGAGTTAACCTCAACGGTTAAAGAACCTGTAGTCAGAGCCTATTCTATGGCTAACTATCCAGAAGAAAATCAAATCGTTATGCTCAACGTGCGTATTGCGACACCACCGAATGGCCAGGAAGAAAAAATACCACCAGGAAAAATGTCTTCTTATATTTTCAATTTAAAACCCGGTGATGAAGTAGTCATCTCAGGGCCGTTTGGTGAATTTTATGCCCGAGACACTGATGCGGAAATGATTTTTATTGGTGGTGGTGCCGGTATGGCTCCAATGCGATCACATATTTTTGACCAGCTCAGGCGATTGTCCAGTCAGCGCAAAATGAGTTTCTGGTATGGTGCCAGAAGTCTTAAAGAAGCTTTTTATGTTGAAGCATTTAATCAGCTGGCAGAAAAGCATGACAATTTTTGCTGGCATCTGGCATTATCCGATCCACTGCCAGAAGATAACTGGACAGGTCATGTTGGTTTTATCCATGAGGTACTTTTCAACGAATACCTTAAAGCTCATTCTGCGCCAGAAGATTGTGAGTATTATTTATGTGGGCCGCCCATGATGAATGATGCGGTAGCTCACTTGCTGGATAGTCTTGGCGTTGAGAAAGAGAATATCTTATTTGATGATTTTGGTTAGTTTTTATGATTAAGCAGTTCTTTATTTAAATCAGGAGTCAGTGTGCAAGTAAAAAGAAATAAGGTTGGTGTTACTGCACTGGTTCTGGTTGCAGCAATTGCCTGGTTTACTGCGTTGGCACATATGTCCTGTATTGTGCTTGGAGAAAGCTGTTATCGCGCGCAGTTAGCGCCGGAGGAAGTGGTTCAGTCTGCGATTGACGGAACCTGGTTTGCTTCTATAGCGACCAGTATTGTCTCATTTTTATTTGTGTTGTGTGGGTTATACGCGTTGTCTGCCGCCAGGCTTATTAGTGTTATGCCGTTGTTACGTTGGGGGATTTACACTATCTCTGGTGTGTGCCTGATCAGAGGCTTCGCAACTTTACCTCTATCCATTATGTTCCCGGAAAAAGTAACACCATTTTCGATGCTTGCAGGTGGCATCTGGCTTCTATCCGGTGCAATGTGTCTGGCGGGGTTTCTTATGATAAATAAAGGTAAAGAATAAAGTACTGGCAACCATAAGTATCTCAGTTTATGGATAGGACATTTGTTTGTTTATAAGCTATAAATAGGATTACACCCACTCCTATCTAAAGACAAAAAGATGATGAATTTAAATCTGTTTATCAGGCAGTCATATACTGAAGCTGGTGAAGATGAAAGAGATATCATTCAGTCGGTCATCAATCTTATAAAATCCATGAATAATGATCAACGTCGTATTAAATTGCTAACAGGTGATAAAGCTTATAACCAGTCGAATTTTAAAGCGGCCTACGAAAAAGAAAGTGGAAATTTATTTACTCCAGAGAATTTCCGAAAAACTCGTCAAAGTCTGATTCAAACTTGTGATGCAATGATAATCATCAGAACGGGCATGAGTGAAAGTACAGCCTTTGAAGTTTGCTATAATATTTTCTCTGGAAGTCTTGCGCCAATGCTTTTTCTGGTTCGAAAGAAAAATCCAATAAAAACGACGCTACTACAAAATCTTGATGAAATTTCTGATTCTACTTATGTTTCATTTGAATCTGCTGGTGAGCTTGATAAGCCTGTTAGCCACTTCATATATCGAGTGGCTGAAAGTAAAGAAAAAAGTCATGAAAGCATTACTGCTTTAAGTGAAGATCTGGAAGGCATTTGATAGCGAATTTGTTGATGCAGATAATATCAGGCAAAGCTGGTGATTTGACTGATGGATTTTGTTAAGTAATGAGAAGACGACTGTTCATATAGGGCCTTCTCTTCTCGACTCTATATCGCCAGCGAGCGCTGTGCGAAGGTCGCTACATTGACAGCGTACTAATTCATAATGTTCTGCTGAAATGATTTGTCTGGATTTATTATTTTTGAGAATTTCAGCAAGTGTATCCTGAACACGAGTATAGCCATTAGTATGAGTTGATCGCGACAGGTAAATACCGCCTTTTTCAAAATACCAGCTTCGTAAAGATATGCTAAATTCCAGGAGTTTTTCGTAGGTAACATCAGTCGCCATCGGCCACTTGGGGAGCAAGGCAGTTGATTTCCAAAGCTCACTATAAACTTCGATACGTCGCTTTCTCAGGTCAAGATCAATATCGTGGTGTAGTTTCTGAGACTGTGCGATTCTATCAGCCCACACTTTTCCCAACCATGCGGCTAATCCGGCGACGATTATTGCACTGCCTCCCGAGGCAGCAATGATCGTGGTAATTATTTCAGTTGGTGTCATGGGCTTCTCCTGAGGTTTTGGCTCGCAGTCAGTTATATTGTATTATATTTGCAATGGCATTAGATAGTTTGTCAGATTTGAACCGTTTTCCGATCTCAACAAGTCAACAAGACTTGCGAGACAGAGTTTCTGACGTTTTTAGTTTAATAGAGAACGAGGTTGCTGCTACTAACAGAGATTTTGTGCAGGCATTTATCGATGTTATTTCTTATCAGTCCTACGCTGGTAATTTACCGACAGTTTCTGAATATAGAATTCTTGACTGGATAGAAACAATATATGATGAGCTTGAGCCAGGACTTGTAGAAGTTCTGGCCGATCTTTATCTCTGCATGAGCACAGGACGAGCGTATAGAGAAATCATTTCTCGACTTGAGTCTATGCAGGATCTTCGTTCTGAAAAATACTTAATAGCTGCGCTGGAAGAGTTCAGGTCTGATAGTGGTTAATGCTCAAAAGTGACACCTTTTTTTCAGACAAATGGGACTGTTTGTTTGCACCTTCAGGAAGAAAAGCGTATATATTCTTATTAGAGATAAAAAGGGTATTCCTGAAGAAGAACTAATTGATAAGAGCTTATGAGACATATCGTATTTCTTACATTACTATTATCTGGTTTTGTTATCGCAGATGTTAACCTGGTTAAAGTCGACAAATCCATACAGAAAATGTACCTGTTTGACGGTAAAAAATTAGTCAAAGAGTACGGTGTCGCATTGGGAGCTAATCCCAAAGGGCACAAACAACAGGAAGGTGATGAGAAGACACCTGAAGGGACTTATGTTTTAGATTACAAAAAAGAAAACTCGTCTTTTTATCGCGCTATGCATATTAGTTACCCCAATGTAAAAGACAAACTCAAGGCAAAACAAAGAGGCGTTTCTGCTGGTGGATTTATTATGGTTCACGGCCAGAAAAATGGTTTTGGTATGCTTTATCTGGTGACTCAAAAAACGAACTGGACCGATGGTTGCATTGCGTTGACTAATGCCGAAATGGACGAGTTTATGGCGCTTGTTAAAGTGGGAACAAAAATACAGATTGAGTGGTAAATTTATACTCAAACTCCTTGAGGATGCAGGAAACAGCAAGGAGTTTTTTGTATTAACCAGTTGCTATTTTAGAGTTCCATTCAGCGCCCTTTGTTAAAGCTATCGCCAGATAGTCTGGCAGTTATAGGACTGTTAGTAGAATTTATCACTTTATCTTAGTGACAATAGCCATTAAGTATATTACGATACTTAGAGTTTTACGCTTAAATATAAGGAAGTATAGTGACATTACTTAATATAAATGAGAAGAATGACTCTCAGTTGTTAATTGAAAATCTACAAGATTTATCTCCATCCGAATTCGATAGTTTTGCTTCCAGATTTGCTATCTCAAATGAGCCTTCATGGTGTAGATTTATTAAAGGAGCTTATAATCACCCCGTTACGTGGTGGATAGGTATCTTTCAACTACAAATGCAAATGGGGTTGTGGGGATATAGAAGGAAATCTGAGGCAAACCTTCGTGCTAATATGTTATGGCAGGTAACCCAGCCATTAAGAAATTCTTTTAGTGATACGAGCACTCAAATATTTGGAAAACTTATCAAATATAACTTGAAGTACAGAAAAGCTGATATTTCTGGTCGTCTGGCTGGAGGCATGTTTACGAACTACGCATCCACAGGAGGTCGGGCTGGCAAAGCAGTTAAAAGCAAAGTAAAGTTCCCCGTAAATATTACAAACTTTATTTTAGCTAGTTATGGAGCTGCTATAAAGGCAATAGCAACTGGGAATAAATCCATTGAGTCCGTTATCCAGTCAGTCTTGACGGGTAGAGTTGAAGTTATACCCGCTAGTAGGTTAAAGAATACCAGGCTTGACTTTAATAAAGAAGAATTGGAACTGCTTGAACGCTCAGAAATAGCATTAAGTGAAGTTATGTCATTATCACAAGTATTACCTGTACCAGTACCATTCAAAGAGTTTTGTTTAAGACCTGAAAATATCAATATTGAGGGGCTTTGTAAATGAGCATTGCTATTAGAAAATTAAGACAATTTTTATCTGCTATATCAGAGCAGATTTTATATTATGCAGTCTTAATTATTAGCCTGATGGTATGGAGTTATTTTGAATCTGGTTATGTAGCTATTGTTGTCTTTATTATTGGTGTTTTACTCGCTTGGTTAATTTTATCAAAAATCTCAGGAAATAGGGATTCGGATTGAATGCAGAGAGTGGGCTATCTGCAATCGTTGGATTGAGAAAGTGGTAGTATGTGTTCTTTTAGTCTCTCAAAATTATGTTCCATATCATCTCCGGTGTCGCGGCGTCCAAGACTCTTCTAACTCTTCTAAGTCAGTGCAAAGTGCGCAGACACTCAACTCAATAATTCAATGGGTTGAGTGTCTGATATTTGCTCGTCGCACACATTCAATCCAGCCAATCTGATAAATCACAGGTTATCTTTCTGATTTCTCCCTATAAAAACTCACTTTAAGCGCGTTCAATACAAAAAAAATTTTGAGTGTCCTAGAATATCTTTTAGTGTCCTAGAATATCCACAGATACCGATGAAAACGGGTAACTGTCAGATCAAGTCTGAGCTACTACATTTTAGTGTCATTTCTTAAAGTTTGGTCCCGCCCTGCTTAAATAACAAACTGGCGTTGCATAAGTTATTAATTAGAAATACTAATAATCTTTTAATCTTCAATTTTCTTGAATTCGCCATCTAAAAGTTCAAAAGCTATTGGTGCTTCACAAACAAGGTAGCTAACTATTTCAGGACAAATTTTGAGAATGGTCGACGCATTGTAGAAAGCAAAATTATCGGCATTATCCGCATACTCTTGTGATTCTTCACCGGAAAAAAATATCCAACCACTGTCATCCTCAGCCTCTGGTTGTTCTCGGTAAAAATAACCGACAGACTTCTTTTCGCATATCACTTGATTGCTTATCATGACATAACCAAGTCTAATTTTTTCACTCATAATAGCACCTATTCTTTTTTTCGTATTTGCAAAGTGCGCAGACACTCAACTCAATAATTTCATGGGTTGAGTGTCTGATATTTGCTTGCCAAAGAATTACTTTAAGCGCATTCAATACAAAAAATATTTTTTGAGTGTCCTAGAATATCCTCAAAGAATTTGCCAAAGAATTCTACTCACAAAGGCAAACCTCCTATGGAAAAATACTTTGAACTTAAGTAATGAAATACCTTGTAGCGACGAAGTTGCTCAGAACTATGACCCCTGTTCTGAGCCTATTCAACAGGCTAATTATCAAAGGGAATTAGCACTCCAAAAATTGAAATGATGTGTGTGAATCACACAAATTAAAGCTGACAGTTACACTGTTTGTTTTACATCCTCAATGGCGCCGGCAACAATTTGTTTGTTTCTCAATAGTTACACTTAACATCTAAATAATGCTTTTCAATTTCATTAAAAAAAGCACGGCAAACATTCCAGTCTTTAGGTAAGGCATATACATCTTTGACCTGGTAGAAAGCGCAAATTTGTTTATAGAAAACTCCGGCTGATATATAATCATCAATAAATTCTTGCATATCTTTCAAAAAATAGTTTTCCTTTATCTCTCCATTTAGATAGTTTACAACGAATTTTTCAATTGTTATTCTTTTTTCTATTAAACTTGAATAAGCTTTCGTATATAGTTCATTTGTATAAAACTCATCAGAAAGAGACCTCCTTTCAAATGCCCAGCCCCAAATTATTCCCATATAAGTAGTAGAGTCTTCTATGTCATACTCATCGGGAATAACATCTAAATGGTCATCAATTGATAATATTCTATTATTCACTTTTTTGTTTACTCAGTTATTTTAAATGGTGGAATCTTCCTAAACCCATTCTTCGTTTTTTGAAACCCATGCCAATAAACTGAAGTAGGACCGATCTTTTTCCCATTTCTAAGAAAGGTAGCCCCCTCTTTTCCAATTGTTGCATCTCTCTTCATCTAAATGCCTTTCGAGGACACCCATCACTTTATACCGCACATCAACAAATAATCATAGACAAACCAGTAAGCTGTTTTAGTTGAGCTAGGGTCTGCCTGATGCCGCCAATTGTTTCTGTACTATTTCTGCAAAGTGCGCAGACACTCAACTCAATAATTCCATGGGTTGAGTGTCTGATATGGGTTTTGAACCAAATCATTCCTGATGGGCAATAGCGAGTTCCTCAAAACTTATTTTTGTATCTTCCTCAAGAGAGTTAAGCTGTTTTTTTAGCTTAAAATAGTCAGTTTCAGCAGGTATTGCCACAGCTAAGACACGATAGCTTCCAAATTCTCCATATTCAACAACGCAGCCAAGGCCTCTCAGAAGGTCCATCAAGTAAGAGTCCATTGAAGGAGCTAAAATAATAATTGAGATAGACGTAAATGAAGATTCTTCTTTAACGCACACAAACTCAAATTGCTCATTTATATCGCTTTCTTGAGCAAATACTATGTCATTAAAAGAAAGCTCTCTTACAAAAAAAGGAGCATTATCTATCCTAAATGTATTGTTGGACATATCGGTTACATTAATAAGTTCATGCGAAATAGGTGGATATCCATCTTCATTGTTTTCTAATTTAAACAATACTTTAAGAGTCATCTTCTACCTTCCATCCTTATTTATCACTTTTATTAGAGTTACATTGCCAGCATATTGTCTCATGATTACGCATATCCTTAACAGTTGCACCGCCTCCACCTTCCGCTTTGGGTATTTTATGATCTCCCACTGCTGAATCGTGGTCTACAGGTTCTCCCTTCTAATTTTGAATTTTTTCTGGATGTCCCCTTATATGCCCTGATAACGATAAAATGTATCTCTTGAAACGCCCATTACTTTACAGGCTCTGAATACATTATTGAGTTCCTCAGCTAAGTTTAATAAACCTGCTTTGTGTTTTATGATTGGATTGTTAGTATGTAGCATGAGAGTTACCTTTTGTTTTGATTTTAAGATTCGACACCTTTATCAAAACGGGTAACTCTCTTCTAGTCAAGCTGAAGTGTCAGATGAAGTCGGAACTAATACAGTCTGCCAAAGAGTTTCACCAGGTTTAATAGTTAAACCATCAATCCATCTTACCACGGTCATTGACGTCAATTTTAGCAGTGCATTGTTTCGCTTTGTTATAAAACTCTAATTCACTGTTAGAGGTCCACTTAAAGTCCCCTAGCTTATGTGCAAACACAAATTCATTAGGAACATCTTCAATTAAATTACATTCATAAACTAGATTTCCTTCTAAATCAGAAATTATCATTTTGGCGACAAACTTATCTATATCATGATAACAATCAACTGTCGCAACCAATTTTCTTTCACGGTTTTGCTTAGGCTTCCCAAATATCCAACGATAGCAGTAATCCGCCTCAACTACTCTTTCATGACATTCTTCAAAAATTGAATCATCCCAGTTTTGTTCCTTGCATACTTTCATTACTCCCTGATGAAGTACTTCGAGGATCGCAACTTTCTTATTGCATTTATCTAACATAAGGTAGCTACCATAATCAAAAACAATCTTTACAATTTTTACATTTAAATAGAGCTCAGACTCTTTTTCTTCATCAACACACTCTATGAGTATCTTCCAAAAATTGTCAACACTAAATTTTTTAGGCAAGAAGCTAAAATAATGAGCAGCAATGCACCTAACCTCATTTCTGAAATCATGCCTTCTATCTTTATCTAAAGATGGTAAATCTAAATCTAATTCTTTAAGTATCATTAACTATTACTCTCCATTAGGTTTAGGCCTTTTATGCATCGTCATCGGCTCTTTATCATTAAATAACTTATTTACAGCACTTTGTTCTGAACTAAGTGCAGCCTTCCTACCTGGAATATTTTTTTCAACTACGTCTGCAGTTGATTCTTTTGGTGCTTTTTTTAGCTGGGAATTTGCACGCTTCGAACTACCATTTTTATTCAATTCACCACCACTGATACCCGTTTTTAAGACATTATCATCTTTATCTTTGATAACATACCTATGCTGCATTTTCATACTTTTCTTAGAGTTTCCATGTACTATTTTCCCATTTTCCATCGCTCTAGCCCATTTAAGAGCTAATTTTGGTGATACACCAGAATCCATGAAACTTTGTGCGTTGGATAAGATCCTGTTATTTTTAGTCCGTACACCTCCCTTTAGTGAGTTAGCAATAGTCTTACCAAGACGAGCGAAGCCCTTTGGTCTTTTTCCATCCGGATCCACATATTTATAAGGATTATTATTCCCATAAGTATACCGCCCAAATGTTTGCACATTAGCAGTATCGAACCCAACCGGATCCAACGCCATAAACCGACCACTCGCCGGCTGATACCAACGCCCCTGCATATAGGTAAGGCCATTAGATTTATC
>JADGFG010000289.1 GCA_016743995.1 Kangiellaceae bacterium
TTATCAATTTTTAAACAGTCTAGTGGCATCTGTCGCAAATAACTTAAAGAAGAATAACCTGTTCCAAAGTCGTCGATTGTGAGCTTTACCCCTAAAGCGTGTAAATTTTTTAAAATATCAATCGTTGTAATGGGGTCTTCCATCATTATGCTTTCTGTGACCTCAAGTTCCAGACAGCCAGCGGGTACTTTGGTTTGTTCCAGAATATTTCGAATGTTTTCTACCAGATCGTCTGCTTTAAGTTGACGCATTGACAAATTTACAGATACAGGGATAAATTCATCAATTAACTGACTGTTTATCCACAAATTAATCTGGTGGGTCACTTCTTCTATGACCCAGCGACCTATCGGCAGTATCAGACCCATTTCTTCTGCTTTTGGAATGAATTGATCAGGGTAAATTTCTCTGTTTTTGTCAAGTTTCCATCGTAACAGCGCCTCCATGCCAACGATTCTTTCACTATAAGGGCATTTTTTTAACTGGTACTCAATTGAGAACTGCTTTTTCTCCATTGCACACCGTAAAAGGTTTTCCAGCTCTAGCTCTTCCATCACTTCTTTCTGCATTTCATAGGTAAAAAATCGATAACTGTTGCGTTCCATCTGCTTGACTTTATACATGGCTATATCTGCACATCGCAATAATGCTTCAGAATCATAAGCTGACTCTGGGAATTTGGCGATTCCAATACTTGTGCCGATGAATATTTCGTGTTGTCTGACTTTAAACGGTGCACTTAAGGTCGTGATTACTTTTTCTGCGACTTTAGCAATATTTCTATTGGATGTTGTCGATTCAAGAATAATTGTAAATTCGTCACCACCCAGTCGGCTCAAAATGTCACCATTGCGTATACATTTTTTTAGTCGATTTGCGACTTCCTTTAACAGATAATCTCCAACTTCATGTCCCATGTTGTCGTTTACCTGTTTAAATCTGTCCAGATCCAGAAAAAGCAGTGCAATTGACTTTTGATTTCTTCTAGCTCTTGAAATAGATTGTTCTGCCTGTTTAACAAAAGCATCTCTATTGAGTAATCCAGTTAATGCATCATATTGTGCAAGGTGAGCTAATTTTTCTTCTGTTTTTTTGCGTTCAGTGATGTCTTGAAAAGTAATCACTATGCCAACAAAAGAATTGTTATCTTTTATCGGAGTCGCTGTTAGCTCTACAGGTAGTAAGTGTTTTCCTTTGTTCCAGAGAACCATTAATGAGTCATTGTAAGTTTCCCCGAGAACACAAGTTTTATATAACGGGGAGTCATACCAGTTACTTTTATGCGGAGTTGAGTTATGAGCATACAGTATATCTACGATATTCATCGATTCGAGTACCGCTGGGGCGTAGTCCAGTATTTTTGCCGCTGCAGGATTTGTAAATGTAATTATTCCAGATTTATCGAGACCAATAATTCCTTCTCCTACAGAGCGTAGAAGCAATTGATTTCGTTTTCTAAGGGATTCTACATCCTCTAATGATTTCCTGAGTTCAGATCTTTGCCAGTCCAGCGATAAAAAAACTTTAACTTTTGTTCTTAATGTACGAGGATTGAGAGGTTTAAACAGATAATCTACTGCACCTACTTCATACCCCTTGCTTTCAAAAGACTCTTCTCTATCTGCTGCAGTGATAAAAATTATGGGAGTATGCTTTGTGTCGCTATTAATGCGCATGAGATTAGCGGTTTCATATCCATCCATTTCCGGCATAGTAACATCTAGTAATATTACCGCAAACTGGTGTCGTAAGGTCAGGGATAATGCGCTCTCGCCAGAGTTTGCATTATAAATATTAGCTTTCAGATTGGATAGCACATTTTCTATCGCTCTATGATTTTCTCTTTTATCATCTACTATAAGAATGTTTGGGTATTGGGACTCAACATCTACAGGGTAATGATCGGTTGAATGCAATAATGACATCTAAAAATCCTCAACTAAAATAGTCACACTTATCAATGAAGGATGTACTCTCCGGGTTATTATTGTTGCTTGCTTTGTATATATTGCTCGATTTGTCAAAGTAAGAAAAATCCTTTGGATCAACAATAAAGCTTAATGATTCTTTATCTCCAAGACAAAGAAGGCCGCCAGGGTATAAGCTTTCTTTGAACAGATTAACCACAGATTTTTTTAAAGTGCGGTTAAAATAAATGAGTACATTGCGGCAAACAATCATTTGCATTTCACCAAAAACGCCATCGCTGACAAGATTATGCGCAGAAAAAGTGATATGGTTTGTAAGTTCAGGGGAAATGATTGCAGAGTTGTATCCGCAACAAAAATATTTGTCAAATGATTCTTTTCCATTAGCTTTACGGTAATTTTCAGTCGCCTTGGCGATTACTTCGTTGGAATAGATCCCTTCTTTTGCTTGTGCGAGGGCTTTATGGTTGATGTCAGTTGCATAGATACGAGCTCTTTCTAATAACCCTGCTTCTTTTAGTAGGATGGCCATTGAATAAACTTCCTCTCCTGTGCAACACCCCGCATGCCAGATTTTAAAAAAAGGGAATGTTCTTAAAAAAGGAATTACTTTTTTTCGAATTGCTCGAAAAAAATCTTCATCTCTGAAAAAAGAAGTCACAACAACCGAAAAGTCCTCTATTACATTGCAGGCAAAATCCTGTTCATTGATAATGTAATATATCATTTCAGAAACACCGCGAAGCCCCTCTGTCTGAATTCGTTTTTTTAGTCTTCGTAGTACGGTTGATTCCGAATAATTATGAAAATCATATCCGTAACACTTTGACAGAGCCGTAAGGACGAGCTCAATTTCGACTTTCTCGCTTCTGGAGGTTTTATCCATTATTGATACATCCAGACTTTAACCATATTGATTAATTTTTCAGTGTTAACCGGCTTTGACATATAATCATCAGCGCCGACAGCAATACACTTTTCTCGGTCATTTGACATGGCTTTTGCAGTCAAAGCGATGATTGGCAGGCTTGCTGAATAGCTTTTCCTTACATGTTTAATGGTTTCATACCCGTCCATTACAGGCATCATGATGTCCATCAAAATTAGTTGAATGTCCGGTTCTTCACTCAATTTTCTTAATGCTAACTCGCCATTGTCAGCTAAAACGACATCAAACTCGTGTTTCTTTAAAATCTTGGATAAGGCGTAGCTACTTCGCAGGTCATCGTCAACCAGCATAACCTTTTTTCTGACTTGTTTCTGGTTAGCGTGACTGGGCTGGGTATTCGTCTGGTTGTTTGGTTTTTGCTTGTTTAATCGGTGTAAAAACAAGTTGACGGTATCTTTTATTCTGTCAGGTGAATAATCGCCTTTAACGACGATGTGATCAGTGTATTGAGTAATTTCATTATATAAAGACTCCTCAATAGTTTTATTGCAAATTACCAGGAGAGGAGGAGGTTCAATTTTACTGTTGTTTGATAATGAATCAAACCATTCGTGAATGGAGATATCAGTCATTTCTGAGCATAAAACGGCACAATCAAACTCTGAATCAGTGAGAAAGTCTAACCCTTTTTTTCCTGAATTGGTGTGGGTAATGTCGATACTGAAATTTTTTAGTATTTGCTTTATTTCTTCTGTTTCCTCATCACCACCTATAACCAACAGATTATTAAGTTGTTTTTGATTAAAAGTCTCAAATTTCAGTAACATATTTTCAAGTTGCTCTCTACTCGCAGGTTTCTCGAGTAAACCAATTGATGCTTGTTTAATGAGTGCAAGCTCTGAAACTTTGCCAGATACAATGTGTACCGGAATGCCTCTGGTTTCAGCTGAACCTTTTAATTGTTCGAGAACCGTGACACCACTGATGTCAGGTAAACCTATGTCAAGTATTATGGCGTCTGGTTTATTTTTTTTTGCGATTTTAAGTCCTTCTGTACCG
>JADGFG010000067.1 GCA_016743995.1 Kangiellaceae bacterium
ATGCTCTATTACGTAGCTTGATTTGAATCAAGTTTTTGTTATGTTATTGATGATTTTGTTTTAATTGCAGACAAAATCTGTAACAAAAAAATCTTTGAAATGGTTGACGATTGAAGCGTCACACTTGATATCACTTTTAGACTCACAACTATGCTCCATTTTTTATTGAAATTATAATTTGACTTAATATTTTATTTTTATTGTAGAAAATTAAATTAGTGTCAGTAGCTTTTGTATCGGAAAGCTGTGATAGTTAAAACTTTAATATAAAATATCGTACTAGAATATAGCATCAAAATTACGTTGTGTTTTTTATAAACGATTCAAAATAGCGGCGTGAGATTATTTTAATGAGAGAGGATTTCAGCTGTTGTTTAAAATTTAGTTAAAATGAATTAGCAGAAAATAATGGTTAAAAGGAAGCCAGAAATAATTTTATTTGTGCTGGTTTTGACAGCACGGGTTAGCTGATAGCCTATGTTGTTATTTTTTCTTTGGTAGTTGTAGACCCAGTTGCTCGCCGCGCCATTTGGCAAAGTACATACCACCAAATAGAAATAATATGGCAAAGATTAATTCTAGCAAAATAGCGCTAAGTTCATTGAAGTTAGTTAACAATGAGGTGAGAGCATGACAGATATAAATGACAGCGATAAAACCTGACCAGGCATGTGTGTATGCTTTACTTTTTAGAAGCCCAACCAGTGGAAAGGCTAATGGAAGCAACCAGAAAATGGTGAGTATCTGATTTGAAAATGTCGCTGATGGATACCACCATAAGTTCCATGCTGGTATCAGTAATATCAGGCCAAAATATCCAGTCAGTGTTAACCGGTGCGCAATGAGCATGCGGGGTTCTGGCGCAGGAATAGCCATTATACTGAAGGTTCCTGTTTTAATTGACGAGAAAATAATGCGACACGTTTTCCTTGCGCAATGGCGAGCTTTTTTTCATGCTCGGTAATACTGTGTGTGCCATTTTGTCCTGCCCAATGGCTGACCCCATAGGGTGTACCACCAGATTCGGTATGGATAAGTGCGGTTTCACTGTAAGGCAGTCCGCAAATTAACATGCCGTGATGCAGAAAAGGTAACATCATTGAAAGGAGAGTGGATTCCTGGCCACCATGAAGACTGCCGGTTGATGTAAAAAAACTGACCGGCTTATTAGCCAGGCTACCGTTCATCCATAACTCGCTGGTTTGATCAATAAAGAATTTTAAGGGAGCAGCCATATTTCCAAACCGAGTAGGGCTACCGACCACCAAGCCATCACAGTCAATTAAATCCTGTTTGTTTGCGTAGAGATCGCCTGTGGCAGGAATTGCACTATCGACTGATTCGTTTTTTGCCGAAACATCTGGCACCGTTCTGATGACTGCTTCTGCATCCTGATTTTCAATCCCTCTGGCAATGAGGTGTGCCAGATTACGGGTGTGTCCACCTGATGAGTAGTAGAGGACTAATACTTTGGTCATTGCCAGTTTCTCTGATTATTAATGCAATTATTTTAACAGTTGATTGACATTTTCTGGTGGTCTGCCAATAACCGCTTTGCTGCCTTTAACAACAATAGGACGCTCAATAACTTTAGGGTGAGTAACCATCAGTTGAATTTGCTGGTCTTCTGATAGCGACTTATCGTCCAGACCCGCTTCTTTGTATTCCGCTTCTTTTTTACGCATAACTTCCTGAGGTGATAGCTTTAACGCTTTAAGTACCGATTTAAGCGCTTGCTCCGTTGGTGGAGTTTTCAGGTATTCTACAATGTCGACTGTGACACCAGCTTCATTTAGCAGTTCCAGTGTCTGACGTGATTTTGAGCAGCGTGGGTTATGATAAATGGTAAAGTCTGCCATTTGATTTCTCTTTATTTGTTAGCGAATATTTGTATTGCTATGAACAATTGCGTATAAATAGTATTTCACCTGAATGTTATTCAGGTTAATAATTAATGGTGTTATTTTAGGGCTATCTGGTGATTGAGGAAAGAGTTAAATTCGTTCTGGCGTTTATTTCGTATGTACTGAAGCGTTATTCAGAAAATCGTTGTTCTTCGATTGCGGCAGAGCTGACGGTAACCAGTCTATTGGCGTTGGTTCCTTTAACAACGGTTATATTTGCTTTGCTGGCTATAATACCCAGTTTTCAAATGCTTGGCGAACAGATTCAAAGTCTGATGTTTGATTATTTTGTACCCAGCACGGGTGAAACCGTTAAAAGTTATATTAATGAGTTTGTTGGAAAAGCTAAAGGGCTGTCTGGTGTTGGATTTGCCATGTTGATAGTGACTGCTTTACTGATGATGAGAACCATTGATTCCAGTTTTAACAAAATATGGCGGGTTAAATCTGACAAGTCACTGGTAAGAACATTGTTGGTTTATTGGGCTGTTTTAACGCTGGGTCCAATTCTACTTGGCTCCAGTCTGTTGCTGACTTCTTATCTTAAGTCTTTACCATTAGTGTCGGATGTGGTGAACGATAATAGTCGTTTGCTTACGGTATGGTTACCGTTTTTTATGGCAGGCATTGCTTTTTCGGTGATGTATTATGTGATACCTAATCGGAAAATACCGTTTTATCATGCGTTGATTGCAGGAGCGATAACCGCTATCTTTTTTGAACTGGCTAAATTTTGTTTTGCTGTATTTGTGGCCAGCTTCTCTACTTATCAGCTGATTTTTGGTGCACTTGCAGCGGTACCGCTATTTTTAATCTGGATTTATCTGAGTTGGGGAATAGTGCTACTGGGTGCAGAAATATGTCATGGATTAAGTGCTTTTGAGTTAGAAGCGCGATCAAGCAGAGAGCATCCGTTTATTGAAATTGTCAAAGTAATATTGTTGCTTGGAGAGTATCAAAATAGTGGGAAGGTTCTCGATTTCGACAATTTACAGCAATTTCAGGATGAGCATAGCCAGTGGATTAATTTTAACTGGATTGACAAACTGGCTAATGCTGACATTATTGTTAGAACTCAAGACCAGTCCTTCTGTTTGTTAAAATCGGTAGATAAAATTGATTATTCAAGTATTTTTGAAGTCTGCGGTCGAACATTGCCTGAATTATCGCAAATAGAAGATAGTGAACTGCCCGACAAAACCAGGCATGGCCTGATTAATTTTGTTAAAAGCCAGAACGAGACATTTGCTACCTTTCTGCAAGTCTAGAATTTCTACAAACCTGAAGGTTATCAGGACTACTGATGAGCACTGATAGATTGATACTAGTGATCACCAGGAAGCCTGATGTTATCTAATGTATTAGCTGATTGCTCATCATCTTTAAAGCTGTCGTCGATGTTGCCTTTTTCATGTGGAATAGTGGTCCACGGGATGACATCAGAAACTTCATCCTGGACTTCTTCGGCTAATTCATCGCGTAATTCATAAGTTTGGAAGAAGAACCGCTCGATACATGGAGTCACTTCAACTTTAATTCGTGGTCGAACCTCGACCGGGGTTTCCATTCCCAGCATGGCATAAACGCGATCTTCTCTATGAGAGCCACGTTCAGTAATAATGGTTGCTGAATTACTGCCTTCAATAATTGCATCGGAAACGACTATTCCTGGTTGGCCACCTTTCTCATTTTTACCCTGATATAAAATTAACCTGACCGGGTGGTATCGACCTTCAATATATTTTAAACCTAGCATTGTGCCGTTATGTTTGTCACCGGTATGCCAGCGACAGATAGCGAGGCGCCAGTGAGGAGCAGGCTTACCATCCATATATTCTCTGATCAGGGCAAGGTCACCTAGTGCTATTTTGGGGATCATATAATGACGTGAACAGAGGCCAATGCCACCACTGCTAACATTAACGGCATCCCAGGAAAGTTCTTCGGGTCGTTCCTGGTTGGTCAAAACGCTAATTTCATCATAGCTCAGAGGGGTACGGCCTTTTTGTTCGACTCGGCCCAATACACGGCTAATGTTAGCCATTCCCCAGATCACATCGACTTTGGTGACAATCGGGTAACGTCTGGAGATTCGCTCAACACGGTGCCGCCAGTGGCTGTTCAAATGTTGCCAGAGATACTGAGCTGTGGCAAAAGCAATGGAACGATGAAATGTATTTGCCGGAAGCTTATTATCTTGTTCAAAACTATCGATGTCATATTTTAACTGACGTAAAAGGTCAAAAGTTAGTAGCAATCTGATTTTTGGATCTTCAGGATCATCTAATTCACTGGTTACAAAATTAGGTTTATTTTCGCTAGTCACATCAATGATAAAACATTCTTCTTTGCGAAAGTCGTCAGGGTCTTCAGATATTTCAGCCAGATGACCACAATTTTGCAGATAATAAAATACCTGCCAGTGTTCTCCTTTGTCCAGATGATAGGGATCAGCCAGCGCAATCAGACAGTTTCTTACATAATTTTGTTCTATGCTCGGTAAGCAATGAGTTTCACTAACCTCAATAGTGATATTTTCCACATCATCTTTTCCCGCATGGGCAAACAGTGCGTTAATTTCTCTCCATAGATAAATAGGGACGGGGGTATAATTTTCATATTGCTCGATTAACATGATGCCAAGATAAAAAACTGCAAATGCAGTTGCTCTGGTTTTTATCTTATTTTTACCCCAGAGCTGGCGTTTACTCTGGCAATCATTAACAATAATTTTATGAGCAAAGGCAAGTTCTCGCGTCAGATTATGTAATTTTGAAAGGCTTTCCTTATCCATTGCTGAAGCATTTGCATTACCTGCACATCGAGGTCTGAAGCGGTCATGGATTAATTGATAATTTTTATCGAATAATGTTATTAATTCGGCCCTTTGTTTATAAGGTAATTCAGTACGGTTTAAGCTTGAAATTGCACGAGTCACTTCTGGTAATGTTTTTGACATATCAGCCAGAGGCAAAGACATTAACCATTCAGAAAGTTTAGTTTTATTGGTCTCAACCAGAATGTGCTGGCCTTCCTGTTGAGAGGGGATGGTTAATCTGAGACTTTCCATGATATTTACGACCTTAACTCCTGCAATTTAGATTAAAGACTAATTTGTTAATATTATTATTTTATAAGTGTCAATATTTAAATTGTTATGTAATAATTGGCTAAGCTGTTATCTTTATAAAGTATAAATGGTTTCTTGTATAATTATATTATTTATATTAATGGCTGCTTTGTTTTCCAGCGAAGTTCATCCATAATTATACGTTGTCATTACTTACCAGTCAGGTATTAAAATATCGCTTTTAGCTGCATTCTTGAAGTAATACTGTTTAAGTATCAATACTGCTTTAGCAATACTGTTATAGCAACAATCTCTTATCACTATTACCTTACAGTTGATTTTACAACAAAATCTAATCTCACAACAATACCTGAATTACCACTAGTCATTATCGCTGGATTTTATTGTCTGATTTTACCAGTATGTTTAATTACTTTGTATTGTTAATAAGTCGTTTACACTGATGATAATATTACAGTTACTCTGATCCAGCTGTTTAATTACTGTTATTATATGGAATAGTTAGTAATCAAACCTGTTCATATTTAAACATAAATGACATAAGGGCTGTAGTTGTAACATTAGTTTCTGTACTAAATATGATTTAGAATCAATAAGATAAAAAATAATAAGTAAGTGACATTATGAAAACTATAGCATACTTTTTTGGTAGATTTCTAATTACCACCACTTTAATTTTAGCGGGTTGTGGTCAGAATGGACAGTTTGAGTTCCTGAATAATGAAAAGCACTCTCTGGACGATTATAAAGGTCAATGGCTTTTTGTTAATTTCTGGGCTGAATGGTGTGCCCCCTGCCTTGAAGAGGTGCCGGCATTAAATACAATGTACAGTCAATCAACAACACTTAACCTGATGGTTATTGGTGTCAGTTATGACCCGTTGGATAGTGTGACATTGAATAACATAGTAAAACAGTGGGATATTAAATATCCGGTCATGAAATCTGATCCGATCCCTATATTACCGTTTGAGTTGCCATCAACTTTGCCTGCTAATTATCTACTGAACCCGGAAGGTCGAGTTGTTGTAAAACTGATCGGAAAACAGACAGCTTCGAGCTTACTTGAGGTACTGGCGATAGCAAAACAGAATAGAAACAGTAAGAGTGGATAATACTTTTTCTACAAAAGTGAGTGCTGGTTTTAATAATTTCTGTCAGGTTGAGATAGAATTCACGGTTCCGACTGAATTTTAAAGTGATAGAAGATTTTGCTGTCGTACAATCTGGTGAGTTTTCAGTGAGCTTTAACTTCTATTTTGTTGGCGTTTAGTTGAACTGCCTGGAGGAAAAATTGTCGGTTTAATCTGATTGATAGCCCGTTAATCTGATTGTTAGTTTGACTGGGGAATTTTATCTGATAGTTTGAGCTGATTGTTTGGTTTTGGCTGGTTAGTATCAGTTTTATGAAAGTCAGGACAGGTATTTTTTTCGGATCTGGCACCAATTCAGGTTTGATATTTTGAACGTGAAAAGAATAATAATCTGACAAATAGTCACTAAATTGAACACTATTTACAGAGAAGTTTATAATAATTAACTATATTTTTATCTACCTTCTTTATTTATGTCGGCCAATTACAAAATGTGCTGCTGTATTAGTTTAATAAAAATAAATGGATTAACTATGCAATTTTTTTTGTTTTTGATGAAACGAGTAATCAATGTCTTACTGATGAGTACCGTGCTGTGTTGTAACTTTTCTAATGCCGAAGAAACTAAAGATAAGCCTTCGACTAATCAGACGATGGAGTCTAAACTGGAATCTCTTAAAAAAGAGGTGCTCAGTGTCAATCGAGACTTATTTATCCTGGAAGAAGATCTTCTATTTCCAGCATCCACTCAGATAGCGGTTTATCTGTCGGTTGATATCGGTCAGTTTTTTGCACTGGATAATGTAAAATTAAAAATAGATGATACGGATATTACCCACTATTTGTATACTCAAAATGAAACAGACGCCTTATTGAGAGGAGCTATTCAAAAGGTGTACCTGGGCAACCTGAATACTGGTAAACATCAGATTGTTGCAATTGTTATGGGCTTTGGGCCACATAACCGTGAATATCGTCGTGCCATTTCTTTTGATTTTGATAAAGGAAGTGAAGCTAAATCGATTGAAATTCAGCTGAGAGATAATGAAACCAAGCAACAGCCTCAGTTAAAAATTGTAGAATGGTAGATAGATTTTAATGATGTTTGCCAGTTACTTTATTCCCACAAATATGCGGTCTGTCACCGGACAGCGGCTGTTAGTTCTCTTTATTCTATTAACAATGACATTATCGGTAAAATCTCAATCGAATAGTGAGTCAGAACAGGTTAATGTTTCGGAAAAATCTACTGCAGCTGAACAGCTTTCTGGTTCTGCTGCTAATCAACAGAAAAAAGCAGAAAAGCAAGCGATTAAACAGGAAGATCTTAAAAAAGCTGTAAAAATTGAAGATCTGGCTTATGGAAGTATTCTATTTGACTATTATCGTGGGGAGTCCATTGAAGCACTTAATGGTATTCTGGTTGCTGAAAAAAAGAGTTTATTGCCTAATCATCAGAAAAGTGCGCGCTTATTGTCCGGGGTTATTTACCTTGACCTCGGAATGCTAGGTTATGCGCAAAAAATATTTAACGCCTTACTTAGTGAAGAAGATTTAAAAAGTGATTTTCTGGCCAGGATTGAATTTTATCTGGGTAAATTACATTACCGACAAGGGGACTATACACAGGCTAGCACGCGTCTGGCGCGGATTATTAATACTGTTTCACAAGAGTTGAAAGATGAAGGCCTGATAATGTTGAGTAATATTGCATTATCTATGGATAAAAAGCAGGTGGCTCGCGAGTGGTTATTAAAGGTTTCACAAGACTCAAAACTGGCCGCAATGAGTCGGTTTAACCTTGGAATGATGTGGTTGAGAGAAGGGCAACTATCAAGTGCACTGCCTTTTCTAAATAAATTATATAGTAAACAACTCGGTGACAATAAGGTGGTTAAGAGTCTTGAAGATAAGGCTAATGTGGCCCTGGGGTTCTTTAGTCTGTCTCAGCAGTTACCAGAAAAAGCCAGAGATTATTTACTTCAGGTCAGGTTGGACTCTCCATCATCGAATAAGGCGCTATTAGGAATGGGCTGGAGTTATGCTGAGTCGGGTAATTATGCCCGAGCGCTGGTTCACTGGTTAGAGTTAAGTCGGCGAAATATTCGAGATGTTGCAGTTCAGGAGTCATTATTAGCCATTCCTTTTGCTTATCAGAAATTAAACTCAATGCAACTGGCACTTGGTAAATATCAATCAGCATCAATTATTTTTCAAAAGCAGATTGTGTTGATTGATGATTTGATGCAGAAAATTGAAAATGGTGAAGTCATAGAAAATTTTGTTAATCGACTGGTAAAAAGTAAGCTTGAAGAAATCAATGATCGGGGAATACAAGATTCCAGACTTTTTGGCAAAGAATACGATTACTATTTGTTTGAACTTATTTCTCAACATCGATTTAATGAAGGTTTCAGAAGTTATCAGAAGCTGACAAAACTCGCGAAAATACTAATTCAATGGGAAGAAAAGTTACCGATGTTTAGTGAAATGCTATTGGCGAATAAAATTCGATTTGAAGAAAAAGTGCCTGCCGTAAAGCAGTACCTTGCAAAAGGTGCCTTTGATGAATATCAGTCAAAATTGAGTTTATTGGAATCGGATATCGGTGCGCTTAAACGCAATGAGAAGATCTTCTTGTTAGCCAGTGAAGAACAGTTACCCGTATACAGACGAGTGAGTTCATTGGAGAAAAAAATTATAAGAATACCTGATGAAATGCTGGATGATAATCAGAAAGAAAAATCTCGCCGTGTCAGTGGTGTGTTACAGTGGCAGTTAGAAGAAAATAAGATGGATAAGATAAGACGTCTGGAAAAACTGGCCGCAACGATAAGAAGTATACTTAAGGAAGTGTCGAGTAAAAAAGTGTCATTAGCAAATGCTAAAGAGAAATCGAAAGCGCGATTCTCGGGGTTTCAGGTTAAAGTGGATCATGGCGCTCAGCAGCTGACAGGGTTACGCAACAAAATACTGGAGCAAATTGAGCTGTTAGTCATTGATCTTAAACTACAGATTATACAAGTTTTAACGGAAAGAAAGCTGGCGCTTGACCATTATTTGTTACAGTCAGACTTGTCAATTGCAAGGTTGCATGAACTGGCCATTAAAATCCCTGAGCTGGAGTAATTGATGAAAAAATTACCCACTTTCGATTTTATAAAAAATAAAGCATATCGTTGTTATTTCATTTTGTTGACACTCTGTCTGCTGACAGCTTGTTCTAGCCTTCAAAGAGTTGTTCCTCTAAAAGATATTGAACCAGAGGATGTTGACCCCAGAGTTAGCTTTGTTGATAACAGAAAAATTGAAGTAGAAACTTCTGCAATTGAATCGGTTGATGCAGAAATTGTTATTCAAAGTTATCGACGATTATTAACTCGTGGCAATCCTGAAATTAGAAAAGAGGCACTCCATCGGCTTGCCGATTTAACGATGCGATTGTCAGAGGCAAAAATTGGTCTTGAAGATTCAGACAAAAAAGTTGAGTTAACAGCCGCTATGAAAGGGGCTTCATTTAATCAGGCTATTCAATTGTATGAATCCTTACTAAAAGAGTTCCCTGGTTATCGTTCGACGGATGAAGTTAAGTATCAGTTGGCTCGAGCGCATTCGTTAAATAGTGACCCAGAAGCTTCGTTAAATATTCTTGACCAGATTGCGGTGGCTCATCAAGGTTCACTATCGTACGTTGAAAGTCAGTTTAGAAGAGGCGAATCTTATTTTTCTCGTCGTGAATATCAGGTTGCTGATCTGGCTTATACTAAAGTTATTCAAAAAGGTGTTAATTCAGAATATTATGAAAAAGCACTCTATAAAAGAGGTTGGTCCTATTTTAAGCAAAGTTTGTATACCGAAGCCCTCAAAGATTTTTTTAATTTATACGAAAGATTATTATCACAGAAGGGAACTCAGTTTAAGCGGTTGCAGCGGGATTTGATTGTTGATACTCGTCGAGTGATCAGTCTGGCTTTTTATAATCAGGATGGTGCCGATTCGGTTAAAAAATATTTTGCCACTTATGGTTCCAGGCCTTTTGAAGATGAAATTTATGCGCAGTTAGCGGAGCTTTATATCGAACAGGAGCGTTTTCAAGATGCCGCAGATACTTATATTGGATTTGTCGAACGTAACCCTCTGTCTTTATCCGCTCCGGATTTTCACTCCAGAGTCATTGAAATCTATAGGAAAGGGGGCTTCCCCAGTCTGATTTTGCCAGCGAAAGAAAGTTTTGTGACTCAATATGGTCGAACGAGTGCTTTCTGGCAAAAATATAGCGGTAAGGTCATTGA
The DNA here is from genome assembly GCA_016743995.1 of Kangiellaceae bacterium. Lineage (GTDB taxonomy): Bacteria > Pseudomonadota > Gammaproteobacteria > Enterobacterales > Kangiellaceae > Aliikangiella. The sequence goes on from JADGFG010000067.1 coordinate 10,382, forward strand.
TAAACTTAAACCTTTGCTGCGGGCTCATTTAGACGATATTTCGAGGTTTTATCATGCCAAAGCACAGAAATCAAAAAAACGCGCCGATTATTTAACGGCAGCCCGGTGGTACCGAGAAATTCTGGCGACTTTTCAGGAACCATCAATTGACTCCAGGTATCGCTTTGCATTAGCTGAAGCTTTGCTGGACGGTGGGGAAGCGCTGGCGGCGGCAAAAGAATTTGAAATCGTTGCTTATAAAAACAAACCGTCGAGTTACTCTCGAGATGCAGGTTATAAAGCATTACTGGCCTACCAGTTAGTAAAATATTCTAAAGAAGCGACGGCACTGGAGAAGCTATTACCGTCAATTCAAAGTGGACTGGCTTTCAGCAAAAACTTTCCGTCAGATCTTAAGTCTCCACAAATTCTGGCCAGAGTTGCGGAACAGCAACTATCAATTCAGAACGTGCAGGGGGCTATTGATGCGAGTAACCAGCTTTTACGTTTAACAGCAAAACCGAGCTTGAAGCAGGCACAAAGAGCAAGAGTTATTATAGCGAACGGACTATTTGATTTAAAAAAATATGGTGAAGCAGCGGCAGCGATTACCAGTTTATTGGCACAAAACCAGTTGACACAGAAACAGCGTATCAGCTTTAAAGAACGTCGAGCACAATCTTTGTATAAGCTGGCTGAGGCGGCAAAACTGCAGAATAAAAATGATGAAGCAGTCGCACTATTTCTTAAGGTGAGAAAACTGGAGCCCAATTCGACGGTTGCAGCAAATGCGTTGTTTGATGCAGCGACTTTACAACTGCAGAGTAAAAAGTGGAAGGAAGCGACAAGTTTGCTGGAGACATTCAGACGAGCTTATCCGAGACACGCGCTTACATCATCGATACCGGAGAAACTGGCCTTTATTTATGAAAAAGAAAAAAACTGGAATCGTGCTGCCTCAGAGTATCAGTTATTAGCAGCGGCACAGCCGGATAAAAAGTCTGCTTCACAGGGGTATTGGCATGTGGCGGAGCTTTACGAGAAAGCAGGGAATAAAAGTAAAGCGATAAGTGCTTACAAATATTATGTCAGAAGTTATTCGCAACCCTATCTTCTTGCACAGGAGGGCCGTAATAAACTTGTTGTTCTCTATACAAAAGCAGGAGATATTTCAAAAGCGACATTCTGGCGACAAAAAATTGTGAACAATTATGCCAGCAATAAAAATTCAAATAATACCAGAACGGCTTTTCTTGCCGCAGAATCAAAATATATTTTGAGCGAGCCTTTATATCAGAAATTTCGCAGTATTAAACTTAAGTTACCGCTTGGCAGCAGCTTGAAAAGAAAACGCAAAGCAATGAAAAATGCGTTGAACGCCTATAACAATATAGCAAAATATAATGTCGCTAAATATACCAGTGGCAGTACGCAGCGTGTTGCAAAAATTTATCAGGTATTGTCTGAGGACCTGATGGCTTCTCAGCGGCCCCGTGGTTTAAATGAAGAAGAGCTGGAAGAGTATGGGTTTTTACTGGAAGAACAAGCTTTACCCTTTGAAGATAAGGCGATTAATTATTATGAGGTTAATGCGAAACGAACTAAAGATGGCATTTATAATGATGCGGTAAGAGAGAGTATCAGTGCGTTAAGTAAGTTAAAACCTGCACAGTATGATAAAAAAGAAAGAGTGGAGGTTTTACGTCATGTTACATTCTAAACTTGCTGGTTTTTTATTAGTTCTATTAACCCTTTTACTTTCGGCCTGTGTGACTACCGGTGGAAATCAGTCTTCGCTTGAAAAGAAAATCAGTTCATCTGATACTGGCTCGGCTACAACGACAAATTCACTTGAAGATCCCATGGCGACGGTGCTACCTTTAAACTTGATAAAAGCTTATGATGAAGTTGATAGCTTATTAGCTAAAAAAAATACAAAGCAGGCATTAGTAAACCTGAACCGTCTACAGCAACAGTATCCAGAAAGTTCGGGCCCAGCTTATCGTATTGCCAGAGTTAATTTTCAACAAAAGCGTTTTGATGATGCGCTTAAAGCGGTTACTCAAAGTATTACAGTAAAACCTGAAAATTATTACGCGCTGAATCTCAAAGCGGTAATACAGAGGGAAAAAGGAGATTTTAAGCAGGCAAAAGAAACCTATGAAATGGCAATCAGGCGTTATGATGCTTATCCTGTTACTCATTTAAACTATGCGATACTGGCTGATATTTATCTTTATGATTTAAAGCTTGCGTTACAACAATATGAAAAGTACCTGGCACTGGTTGAGCATAAAGATAAAAAAGTTAAAGGTTGGGTTATTGATTTGAAACGTCGAATGGCGAAAGGAAATTAATATTATGAGACCGATTATAAAATTGTTTCTACTCACTGTTTTTGTTGTTCTATTGAGTTGTTTTAGTTTATCTCGAGTGATGGCGGCAGAAGTTGAAGAGGCTGAGATTAAACAAAGTGGATTAGGTATGAACGTTTCTGGTACTAAAGACTTACCAAATGTTCTATATATTGTTCCGTGGAAAGAAAACTCTTCGCAAATGGCTACTCCAAAAATATCCAGGTTGGTTAATGAGATCTATTCACCAGTTGACCCTGAGGTTTTTACCAAGCAAGTTAAGTTTTATTATCAACTGACGAGTACTAGCGATAAAAAATTATTGCCTGACGTATCGAATTCGGCCTCAGCTTTAAACGCAAGAGAAGAGTAATAGTAAATATTTAAAATGTGAACCAGTGTTGTTTTTATTTTAAAAAATAGCGACAATAACTTGTTTGTTAATGGTTATCTGTTATTTTTAACAGGTATCTTTTGTAAATTTTGTCCTTTCAGGGGAGTAATATGGCACAAGCTCAAACTGCTAACGCGAATCAATTGTTGTCTTCAGCAGCAGAACAGGCAGATCCGGGTACTTATTCAACTATCGTGAGCTTTTTTCAAGATGGTGGGGTTTTTATGTATCCAATTATGTTGGTTTTTATCTTTGGACTGGCAATTGCCATAGAGCGTTTTATTTTCTTGAACATGATGAAAATGAAAAATCATTCTGCATGGAAAAAATTATTGCCTGTTCTTAATCAGGGGAATTTCCGTCAGGCATTGGATATAGCAACCAATTCTCGCTCTGCAGTGGGTAGAATTCTGGCTTATGGGTTGTCGAAAGTGGGTAAGGGGCGACGCCATGACGATTTGGAAATGGCCATGGAGGAAGGGTTAATGGAAGTTTTGCCCAGACTGGAAAAAAGAACACCTTATCTGGCTACATTTGCCAATATAGCAACCTTATTAGGTTTGTTGGGGACGATACTGGGATTGATTAAAGCTTTTACCGCTGTTGCTAATGTTGATCCGGCTGAAAAAGCGAATATTCTGTCTGCGAGTATTTCTATTGCGATGAATACAACTGCGTTTGGTTTAATGGCGGCCATTCCGTTATTATTGGCATTTACATTTTTGCAAACTAAAACCACTCAGGTTGTTGATAGTATTGAGATGGCTACAGTTAAATTTGTTAATTTAATTCGTGACGCCAGACCGGCAGAGTCGGCAAAACCATCGATTAAGAAAAATATAAATTAGTTCCGAACAGATGCCCGTAAGCGTTAATAAACGTCATTAAATAACGAGGATTTTCATGCGTCGACGAAAATCAAAAAAATCGAGAGAGATGAATGCAGAGCTTAATATCACTGCATTTATGAATCTAATGGTTGTGTTGGTTCCATTTTTATTAATTACAGCTGTTTTTTCGCAGGTCTCAATTTTAAAAATAAATTTACCTGCGGGTGCGAGTGATGTTAAAACTCCTGAAAAACCGCCTAAGGCATTAGAAGTTGTTATCAGACAAAATTATTTTGATGTACAGGAACGAAATACAGGGCTTCTTAAACGCATAAAAAAAATCGATAATCAATATGATTTCACTTTACTCAATACGTTTTTGCAACAAGTTAAGTCACATCCGGAGTTTAGTATTGATACTGGAGTGACTTTATTAATGGAAATGGATACAGAATATGATGTTCTCGTACAAACGATGGATGCAGTACGTCTGATTGTGCTGGAAGAAAGAGAGCTGGATGAACAGGGTAATGTTATTCAGGGAGAGTTATTCCCTAATATTTCTATGGGAGATGCGCCGGTAGCTCTAGTGACGACCGGTGAAACTAAATCCAGCGAGGTGCGGAAATAATGAAGCAGTCGTATCGAGCGGCCCGTATGGAAAGACATCATAAGCGGTTTGGGACTGGTAGTCTCAATCTGGTTTCGTTGATGGATATTTTTACCATATTAGTCTTCTTTTTATTAGTCAACTCTTCAAATGTTCAGCAGTTACCAAGCAGTAAGGCAATTAAACTTCCCGAGTCTTCTGCTCAGCAAATGCCTACTGAAAATATTATTGTTATGGTGAGCAATCAACAGATATTTGTTCAGGGAATTCAGGTCGCTAATGTTGACCGGGTTATGCGCAGTAAAGAAGCTGTTATTCCTGAGTTATACAAAGAAATGACGTTAAAGGCACAAAATAGCTGGCAGCAAAATACAGCGGATATATCAATTGATGGAGTCAAACCGGGGTTACAAGTGACGGTAATGGGAGACAAGAAAATTCCTTATAAGTTACTACGGAAAATACTTGCTACTTTGAGTAAAGCAAATTATAGCGATATTTCACTGGCTGTGATGCGAAATAATAAACAAGAAAAAGCGGTAAGGTGATCACTGATTATGGCTAGCTATTTGATGAGACCCGTAGTTAATCCGATACTCCCCTGGGAAGTTGATGAGCAGGAATCTTCTCGGTTTTATCGTATTTTAATGACTTTGTTATTAGTCAGTGTTCTGTTAAGTGCAATTATTCCTTTTTTAGAAGTGACAAAACCTGATCGTAATAGAAAAGTGAGTATTCCTCCTCGGCTGGTTAAAATGGTACTTGAGCAGAAAAAAGCCGTTAAACCACCGCCAGTACCTGAAAAGCCAGAAGAGAAAAAGAAAGAAGAAGAAAAGAAACCTGAAAAAGAGAAAGAGAAGAAAAAAGAACCAGAGAAAAAAATAGATAAACCCAAAAAAGCAAAAGTTAAAACAGCAAAAGATGTCGCCAAAAAACACATTGCTGTATTTGATGCGCTTGCCGATTTACGTGACACTAATGATTTACCTGATTTAAAGAATAACCAGAGCCTGTCTAATGACACAGGTAAAGCGGCAACAGTCACTCGTTCGTTGATTACGAGTAACGCGAGTAAAGGCAGTGGTGGGATTCAGGTGGCAACCGCCAGTCGTTCATCGGGTACGGGGAAACTGGCTGGTCAGAATACAACAAAAGTTAAAAGCTCTATCGGTGATGCTGTCGCTAGCACTAACCGCAGAACTCAATCAGGAAAAGCTAAAAGAAGTACGGAAAATATACAGCTAGCATTTGAAAAACATAAATCTTCAATTTTTGCACTGTATCATCGAGCGTTACGTAAAGATCCTTCTTTACAGGGGCGAGTTGTTTTCAGGTTGACCATATTGCCCAATGGAACGGTTTCTAAGTGTACGGTAGAGTCGAGCGAATTAGATAACAAAGCATTGTTGAAACGCCTGATTTCTCGAATAAAAAGAATAAAATTTGGTGCTATGGGCGCAGAAACCTGGAGCGATACTTATCCGATCAATTTTTTACCTGCTACCTAGTTAATTTTTGAATTGGTTTTTGATTATCTGGTCGTCAAAAGGTAGCATTCTGTTATTCACTGAATTGACTGAAAACGGGTAATTGAGAATGAAGAGAATAGTATTCGGTATTGTGGTCAGCATAGGTAGTCTGGCACTAAATGTTGTCGCTCAGTGGCATACTCACTCTTTTGAAGTGATGGGCACTGAGTCAAAAGTTGAGTTTGAGTGGGATAACTTGCAGCAGGCAAAGGAGTTGACCCAGGCTGTAGTTGCAGAAATGCACCGAATTGACCAGTTAATGAGTCCTTTTAAGGAATCTAGCGAGCTTTCAAAAATTAACCGAATAGCGGCCAATAAACCGGTTAAAATTTCAGTAGAAATGTTTTCTTTGTTGCAGCGTTCAGCGTATTACTCAAAGTTAACTCATGGCGCATTTGACATTAGTTTTTCCAGTGTTGGTTTTTTGTACAATTACCGAAAAAAACTCAAACCTTCCAGTACCCAGGTTGCGTCATTAACTGATGCAATCGATTATCAAAAAATTAAGTTGAACGTTAATCAATCTACGGTTTTCTTTCAGGACTCGCGAATAAAGATTGATCTCGGTGGGATTGCTAAGGGGCATGCGGTTGATCAATGTATAAAAATTTTACAATTAGCTGGTGTTAAAAATGCGTATGTCAACGCCGGGGGAGACAGCCGGCTGATTGGTAAGAAAAATAATCGGTTATGGTATATTGGTATAAAACATCCTCGCGATAAAGACAAACTGCTAGCCAACTTGCCACTGGAAGAGGTTGCCTTATCAACTTCGGGTGATTATGAGCGATTTTTTATTGAAGATGGCGTCAGGTATCACCATATTATCGATCCTCAGACGGGAGATTCTGCCAGAGCTGTGCAGAGCGCAACGATACTGGCTGATAATTCGACAACTGCTGATGCTCTTTCGACCAGTATTTTTATTCTTGGTATCGAAAAAGGAATGACATTGATTAATTCCCTGCCCGATGTTTCAGCTATAATGGTTGATAATCATGGAAAACTCTTTTTGTCCAGAGATATTGACCCCGCAAATTAAGCTGATGTGCCTTAACTGCATCTGATTAATAATTGTTAAAATAGCGACTAATTTGCCTTTAGAGACACTATCAGTTGGCTCTGCTGGCGACATCGATTATTATTGGGTATTGATTCGCTAATCTGTCTGTTTATAGGTCTTCTTTTGAGCAAAACGACTTCAAGTTTGTATAACTTATTGATTATTATTGTTTTTATGGTGTCTGCTTCTGTGAACGCGATAGAAGTAAGGGATTTGTATCAGGTTAAGATACTGGTTAAAGATCAATCTTCAAAAACGCAATGGGATGCGGTTTCGTCTGGTTTTAAAGAAGTGCTGGTCAGAAAAAGTGGTAGCCAGCGAATATTAACAACCGATGAAGTTAAACAAGCCAGTAAAAAGGTAAAATCTTATCTGCAACGTTACGAATACTCAGTTAATGAAGATAAACTGTCGAAATATGCCTTTGAACTAAGGCTTGATTTTGAACCCCGGCTAGTAGGTGAGCTTATCCAGGCTGCGGGTATGCCAATATGGGGGAGTAATCGGCCCGTTACCATTTTATGGCTGGCAATGGAGAAAGACTATAAAAGAAAGATCCTTAGAGAGTCTCAAAATGAGGATGATATATCCCACATCATTATGACGGAATCCCAACGTAGAGGATTACCGGTTATTTTACCATTAATGGATCTGGAAGATGAATTAAATGTCAGTATCAGTGACTTATGGGGGCGTTTCAGTCAACCTGTTGTAAATGCCAGCAAGCGCTATGCCGCTGATTCAATTATTTTTGGGCGCGTTAGAAAAACGGGTGAGGTGTGGTCACTTAATGTTAACTATCTTAATCAGGGTGAAGAGCAGAGAATTTCGTTGCAGGATAAAACACCGGAGCTATTGATTTCAAAGCTCTCTAATCAGTTGGCAGAGTTACTTTGCCTGAAGTACTGTGTTGTTGAAAAAGCGCAAAGTCATCAGGTTGTTATTCAGATCTCAAATATTAATAATTACTCAAATTTTAAGCTGGCAGAAAAATACCTGGAAAGCCTTTCTTCAATTAGAAAAGTTGAAGTTGAAAAAATTGGGGCTACCGTTGTTCGTTTTAATGTTTCACTTCTGGGAGAGTTACAAAGTGTTAAGGAAGGAATCGAGCTGGGGAAAAAGCTTATCGTAGAGTCTGCGTTTGAACCTGAACAATTTAAGCAGGTAAAAAGTCAGGCAACTGTTTCTGGTGAAACAGAGAATTCATATCAGTTAGAACATTCTGGAACGGCTTCTGATACCGGGGTAGTGAAGAACGGTTCAACAACCAGTGTTGAAGCTGGCAGAAAAGTGGTTGATACAGCTAAAGATTCCACAACGTTTAACAACCCTGATAGTCTGCAACAGGGAAATCAGATGACACATGAGACAGGGCAAGTAGATAACGCCACGGATAGCAATGAGCTTTCTGGTGATGAATCTTCGGGGGCTTTGTTCTATCGGTGGGTCGAATGAATTGGAGTTTTTTACCCAACTTTATCACCGTAGTCAGAGTAGTTCTGCTGATTCCGTTGGCATATTATCTGACGAATGAAATTTATGATATCGCATTAGTCTTGTTTTTTATTGCTGGTTTTTCAGATGCGCTGGATGGGTTTCTGGCCAAAAAGTTTAGCTGGGTGAGCCGTTTCGGTGCGATTCTGGACCCGTTGGCTGATAAGGCGTTACTTATAATCACAATGTTTCTTCTTGCGATGAATGGAGAGCTGAGCAAACTGCTGCTATCTATAGTGATTTTACGAGATATTTTTATTGTGAGCGGTGCTTATTATTTTCATCACCGACTTGGTCCCTTTGAGATGGCACCAACTGTTTTATCAAAATTTAATACTTTTTGCCAGTTGTTACTGGTTACTTCAATTTTACTATCGTCCGGTTTAATTTTACTACCAGACTGGTTTTTAATCAGTGTCGAAGGTGTTACCTATGTGTTGACTATTTCAAGTGGCATTCACTATGGATGGGTGTGGGGCAGAAAGTTCAAAAGTGCTTTAAACGCAAAACACGCTTCGTCAGACGATTTAAAAAGCGATTAATGCGCCCAGATGTTACAGCTTCCACTTAATATACGACTTGATGATTCAGCCAGATTTGATAATTTTTCAGTGGGCCATAATCAGCAGTTAGTCACTAATTTGATTGATCTCGCGCATAATCAGAGTAATTTTATTTATATCTGGGGGGCTGCAGATACCGGGAAGACTCACCTTGGACATGCTTTATGTCATGAAGTGACGCAACAGGGATTATCTGCAATTCATTTACCATTGAGTAATACTGATTTTAGCCCTCAGATTCTGGATGGTATGAGTTGCATGGATTTAGTGTCAATTGATGAGCTTCAGTTGGTTATTGGAGAGCCTGATTGGGAAATTGAGTTGTTTAATTTATATAATGAATTAAAAAATGAAAATAAGAGCCTGGTTGTTTTTAGTGAGTCTCCGCCTGCTCATTTGCCAATAGCTCTGGCCGATTTGAAATCTCGTTTTTCTGCCATGGAAATCTATAAACTGGAAAGTCTGAATGAAGAACAAAAGATTACATTTTTTCGGCAAAGAGCAAGTGTCAGAGGGTTGGAGGTATCTGATGAAGTTATTCGCTTTATATTGACTCGTCACAGCCGAGCTGTTTCAGACTTGATAAAAATTCTTGATAAGCTGGACCATTTCAGCATTGTATTAAAAAGAAAAATAACGATTCCTCTGGTCAAACAGATATTGAAGTAGTCAATCGATTGACTTTGTTGGCTAATTAATAACAGACAATTAACAACAGAAAACCTGGTAAATAGTTAGAAGTTTATGCAAGATATTAATCAACTCAGATTTGGAGGAAGTGCCCGGCTCTATGGGACTGAAGGGTTAGATAAATTAAAACGAGCAAAGGTGACCGTTATAGGCATAGGTGGCGTGGGCTCGTGGGTAGCCGAAGCGCTTGCACGTTCAGCCGTTGGAAGCATCCGATTGATTGACCTGGATGATATCTGTACGACCAATACTAACCGCCAGATTCATACGCTGGTCAGTAGTGTAGGTCAGTTAAAAGTTGAGGTAATGGCTGATAGAATTCGAGAAATTAATCCTGAGTGTAACGTTATTGCTAATGCGGGTTTTATCAATAAAGAAAACCAGTGCGATTACTTAAGTGATGAGCCAGATTATGTCGTTGATGCGATAGACAGCGTGCCAGCCAAAGTTGCATTAATTGCTTACTGTAAGCGAAATAAGATTAAAATCATTACGGTAGGGGGGGCCGGCGGTAAAACTGACCCATTAAAAATAGCTGTTACGGATTTAAGTAAAACAATTCAGGACCCGCTATCTGCGAAAGTTAGAGGAGAGTTGAGAAGAAAGCACAATTTTTCACGAAATAGTAAACGTAAATTTGGCGTTGAATGTGTTTATTCCACTGAACAGATGCGTTATCCTGCTGCTAATGGTCAGGTTTGCCAGCAAAAACAGCAATCTGATGGAGGAGTCAAACTGGATTGTAGTGGCGGTCTTGGAGCCGGAGTGACTGTTACTGCTACCTTTGGGATGGTTGCCGCAGCGAGAGTCATTAACAAAATAACGGGCTAATTGAGTTGCGACAGATCAATCTGCGACAAGTGCAGCTCTACGCGAAACAGATACAACAACTTATTAAAATACAATGAGTTAGCAGATATACCTACAGCTTAGGGTAATTACCGGATTGTTTGAATTTTCTTACGTAAAGAATAAGTTCATTTTCAGCCTCCTGCTGTGAGCTGAACGGACCTTCTTCAGTTTTTTCTCTGGTAAGAAACCACCATCTATCATTGGTATGGTAATAACGTTCTGACCGAAACCAGGGTTTAGAGCCTTCACCTGAACGTACACGCATAGTGTTATCCTTGAGTCTCTGTATTAATGTGATTATAGCTCAATTAATATACAGCTGTATGACATAGCGCATATTTTTGCCTAAGCTACATCTGCTTTTATTCTTTTTGGACTAAAATACAAAGATTAACGGAGAAATTCACTCAGTCTGCTGTATTTGTTAATATTTTTACGATAGAATTTTCGCTACGTCGATTTATAGATATTTTGTTTCTGGTATTTTAAATTATAATAAAATCAATGAATTAATAATGGGATAATAAACTTTGAGTGCTATTGAAATTCCCGGATATAAAATATTAAAAACTCTTGGTGTTGGCGGTCAGGCGACCGTTTATTTAGCTATTCAAAAAGGTTTTGACAGGAAAGTTGCGTTAAAGGTCATGTCTCCTGCACTGGCTGCCGATCCAACTTTTGGTGAACGTTTTATCCGTGAAGCCAAAATTGTCGCCAACTTATCTCATAAAAGTATAGTGACGGTTTACGATGTTGGTGAACATGGTAATTTTTATTATTTTGCTATGGAGTACCTTGCTGGCGGCGACCTGAAAAATTTTATTGAGAAAGGCATGAAAGTTCGGGAGAGCCTGCAGGTTATTTCAAAAATGGCGACAGCACTGCATTTTGCTCATGAAAAAGGCTATATTCATCGTGATGTTAAATCTGAGAATATCTTATTTGATAATGATGGCGAACCTGTACTTACTGATTTTGGAATAGCCAAAGCTTCTAACTCTTCTACACAGATGACTCAGACGGGTAAACTGATTGGTACGCCTGAGTATATGAGCCCTGAGCAATGCCGAGGGAAAAAAGTCGACGGTCGTTCTGATCTTTACGGTCTGGGTATTATTCTCTATGAAATGTTAACTCGTCAGGTGCCTTATACAGGAGAAGATTCTGTTTCTGTCTGTATTAAACACGTTACCAAACCATTACCAAAATTTCCTATTCGTCTGGAGCGACTTCAGTGGCTTCTTGATCTTTTATTAGCCAAAAATGCGGAACAACGCATTCAGACTGGTAAGCAATTAGCGGCAGTGATTTCCCGATTTGAAAGAACGGGTCAGCCACAAAGTGCCAGTGTACTTTCAGAAGAGAAAACTAAGGTCAACGCTCCGCAAGCTGATCTATCCATTTTAGATGGAGAGCCTGAGTATTTTGATGAGCTACATACCGAACAGCGGTTTCATACCTCTGATGAACGCCATAAATCAAATACTTTTAAAACGGTTGCGTTTATTCTTCTGGGACTCATTCTGGTTGCCGGTTATTTTACTCAGTCTTACTGGAAAGATCCCGTAAGTCGCTGGGTTGATAAAAATATAATGAGGAAATATCAAGAGCTGAATACATCGGAAAAAACGACCGGTGGGCAAGCTAATGATCAGCCATTGCTCTCTGAAACTGACATTTCTACCGGTGAAGATAAGCGCGTGAATCCCAAGGAGTTGTTATTAGAAGCGGATTCGTTGGTTCAGTTTATTCCTCATAAGTTATCAGATATTAAAAAGTCTCTTAAATTAGTGGCGGCGGTGAATGCGATTGAACCTGGAAATAAAAGTGCTAAACTGATTTATCAAAATATAATCAGTGTTTGCCTGGCGGAAGCGACTTCGCTGGCTGAAAATGATGACTTTGATGCTGCTTCGCAGTGGATTTTTCTGGTTGAATATGAGCAGCCTGATAATAACTTGCTGACAACGGTAAAAAATAATATTGCGCAACTCAAAAGAGATTTTGAAGAGAACAAATCCCGACGAGTGGCAACTGATAAACGAATAGAAAAGTTATTGGCAGAGGCTCGTTTGGCAATTAATGAAAAACGCCTGTCTCCGCCTGCGGAGAATAATGCGGTTTCCATTTATCAGTCGGTACTGAATATTGAGTCAGGTAATAAAGCTGCATTAGCTGGATTAAAGCAAGTTACAGAACTTTATGTTTCGCTCATTGAGCAGGCAGTAAAACAGAGATCTTATTCAAAGGCACGTACATTTCTAGCACGTTTTAGTAGTTTATCGGAAGATGAAAATGAGAAGTTGCGATTGAGGCAGAAGATTACACAGTCTGAAAAACAAAATTCTATAGAAGAGAAAAAGCGTCGAAAAAAACGAGTTGCTTTAGAGAAGAAAAAGAAGATAGAGAAAGAAAGAGTTGAAAAATTAAATGATCCTCTGACTCAGATGCAATTACAGGCAAATTTGTATTCGGCAAGAGAGTATGAAAATAACCAGATGTATGTTTTACCAGAAGGTAATAATGCACTTGATAAATATAAAAGAGTTCTGGTTATTGACCCATTGAATAAGGAAGCCGGTCAAGGCGTTATTCGAATTGAAAAAATTATATTAACAAATTTGTCTGAAGCCGTTCAATCAAAAAGAAAACAGCTTGCTGAACAATGGTTAACTCAACTGAAACTGTTTAATCCTGACCATGCTCAGTTTGATTC
>JADGFG010000290.1 GCA_016743995.1 Kangiellaceae bacterium
TTTCTTCTTGATATTAGTACCTGTCTGACGTTCACCCGAGCGATAGCCAAATATCAATTTCCCCTGACTACCGTCAACATTAACGCCAATCAGCTCCCCGTTACTAAAGCGCTGCTTGTTCCATGCACGATTTTCCGTCACCGTATAAACCACTCTTTCATTATTAACCCAGTAAACCTTTCCGACCCAGTTCCTGGAACCTTTTACGTTAAATGCATTAACCGGCTTCAGAGTTTCACGCTCAAGAATTGCCAACGCGTCTTCACCATCTTTTCTGAAAATAATTGAATAATGCTTTCCATCAGGAGAAATTTGCACATCTCGTGCATAGGGTAGTTTAATAAAATCTTCAATTTTCAATGACTTAGCGGTTTTCTCAGCGGCACCATTGACAGTCTGTAAATAGACTATAAAAATAAAAAGGGATAGGGTTTTAATTATTCTCATTAACTGCTCCTTAAGAATATGCACTGCCTGCAGCATGGTCTTGCTGGCACTATTGTGTTTGTTGTCGATATTTATTGTTGTCGATATTTATTGTTGTCGATATTTATTGTTGTCGATATTTATTGTTGTCGATATTTATTGTTGTCGATATTTATTGTTGTTGATAATTATTGTTGTTGATAATTATTATAACGGACTAAATGTTAATACAGAGCATTTAATACCGGAATTCATTTCAAGAAGAGATTATACCTTGTTGATTAAACAAAAAATACGTAACAACCCCAAAAATGGTTATTTTTGCGATGGCAATATTAACAACATCAAATTGCCCGACAATTTCATCACCATTACAGGCCAGTAATAATCTACTCCAGCCATGCTCGTCGACTGCACATTTTAGTCCAGGACTAAATTTTCCCCGGATAGCCTCATTAATCCCCGACTCTGCTCGTGACATCGGTTGAAAAATCGGAAACTCTGCTTTTCCATTTTTTGACAGGTGGACATCTAAATAGGAGAAAAACTCATCTAATATTGCGTTCGCCCGCTAGCTTTATCTCCAACGATTCATGCCTCTGTTTATAGGTACTTTTGATATTCTTACTTTTGGTATTTTTACTTTTGGCTCTATCAACGAGAACCAATAATAGTCAGTCATAGAGTAACAGGGTGTTACTCATATTTGTAATAAAATTTTACTTCCGGTAATAATCCGTAAAAGCAGTTTCCTTTACGAGCTCTATTATATAAAGTATGACAGCCATCACCCATAACAGGTTTTATCTCTATGCCGTCATTAAAAGAGTCATTAAAAAATATAACTAGTAGCCGTAGCACAAACTACTCTACATTTTCCAATATCAATAATACTACCAATCCATCGACTCAGAATGGAAAGCAGGTAAAAGAGGGAAATAAAAATAAATCATCTTTTATTAATAAATACTTTTCAAAAAACAGTCCTCAGCCAACAACAAGAGTCATACTTGTTAAATCAAAACTTTCAAGCGACATCGATAATACAATCGAAACAGCTAAAGAATGCGGTAAGAAAATTAAAGATTTACCTGACGGCCTTATATTCCAGAGTAAAACTGAAATTGTAAAAGCAAAAGAAATGATAAATGATATTATTCAATCCAGGCTAATCGCTAAAATAACATACTGCGAAGATCTTCTCTCGACCATAGAAAGCTACGTCAATAATAAAGTTGAGCTAGATACACTAAAATGCAATAGCGAAAAATTAATAAAAGCAATCATTAATCATTTGACCAGCATGAAGCAAGGCGCCCAATGAATATTTTCAGTCAATGCATCCCAAAAAAACCGTCTGCAAATAGCGCCAATACTAGAGTAACTAACACTCAAAGCCAACCCCAAAACATACAGGAGGGAGGAGAAGATAAAACACTGACAAGAAGAATTAAAAACTTGTTCGTTTTTTTAAAAAGCAAACTTTCCACAAAAAGTACCAACATGCCAACTCCTAATAATATCATTTTTGTTTCACCGGATGTTACCGCAATGCAGGGAACGCCCGCATCACAGAGAGAGCTAATTTCAGAACACCCACCCACGCCTCAACCAGAAATAAGGAGTGCGTTTCAGACAATAAAAAACTTGACGGCCTGGTCTGAAAACATACAAGTTAGAGTTTCAGAATTAACGCGTGAGAATATAACGACTGAAAAAATAAATGAGGCATTTCAATTAGTAAAGGCGATAAAAGATGAGGAAAAGCCTGTAGAATTTGGACTGACTGGCATAAATTCGAGTATAGATAATATCTGTGACAACATTATTAATTTACTTTCAGGCATAGCTTCAGAGATAGCTTTGGAAAACTTTGAAGAATACCATCATACATTAAATATAAGCTGCAGCGAACTACACAAATTGCTCAAAACTAATTCACAAGAGCTTATGCGACCGCAATTAAATGACTGTCGGCAATTAATTAACTCTATCAGCAGGCCTTCCAAAAAAACCGACTCATTTATATTTGAAAAAATAAGGCCTATGTTAGATAATTGCTTCAATTTTGGGTTAATTACACCAACAGATTACGGAGTGCTCAACAAATTGATCAGAGAATGCTCATTAATTCCCGATGACAATAGTGAAAGCAATGAAACCAGCATAATTATAGAAAGCTTAAACGCTCTGAAAAACAAAATAAATGAAATTGCCCAAACTTCCAGTCCTGTTGAATCTGCTTCAAGCCGAGCAGAGCTAAATTAACCGTTCAAACTCCGCCAGAACTTAATCGATGCAATTCCTACGGCCACGCCTGTGGCCACTCATTAAAAAGCCCCAGACAATCTGCATCAACAAAATCTAGCTGATTAATGCGATTAACATCAATCAGAAATTCAGATTGAACTTCATCCAGACTATTCAAAGCAATTGCTAGTTGGTCATGTAATCGTTGAAAATTTTCAGTCAGTGCATAAATCAACATCCGTTGTTTATTACTGCAACATTGCGGGAAAAATTCAAATAAATAACCGGTGAGCAGCCGACTGACTTCTTTGTTTCTTCTGAGCTGACTCACAACCTGTTGATTATATTTTCCTATCGCATTTTCCAGGATTTTTTTTTCAACCGCATTCGTTTTATCCGCTTGTATAACCTTATTCATTATTACCTCCCTTAAATCACTCATAAAAAGCTGGCCGACAACTGTGTAACCGCAAATGCCAAACACTTTCAACCTGACAAAAAATACCTCACCACAGATATTGATTATCGGTTTCATGCGCTGTTAAACATCACTACACCTGACCAGAAAGACTGGATAAATTGAGAAAAGCAATCTGCACCATTAAAATGATGCGAAAAAATCACTTCACGGGGTATATCTTGATTGACTTCAGTCGATGGGTCAAGTGGAATGTTGCACCATTTAAAATATGCAGTAAATAATTTAATTTATTGTAATAGTAATAACTAAAACCATGAAAAAATGGCTAATGCGCGCCGTATTATTTTTAACTCGCCTGAATTATCACAAGCAAACACTTTGCACAATCTGCTATAGAACGTTTTTAGCTCAATATTCATCGTACTGTGCTTAACCCAGGTCCAGATAGCAACAACAATAACTCAATACCAGAATTCTGTGATAAAATTAGCCTGCGAAAAAGCGCACAAGGAAATCAAAAAAATGTCTGATATTACTAAAGAGACAACCCATGTTAATTTTTAACTGTACAAAAGCCGCAGCCGATTTTTTTACCTCAAGAAACAAAGGTAAGAAAATTACGCCAATCAAAGAAGCGCCTCACAAAACCATTGCCGAGTCAATTATTGCTCATAGAACCATGCAGATAGCAAAATCTGATAATGGCGTTAAAGAGTGGCATTGGCAAGTTCATGCAACTAAAGTGAAACAG